>CAVKYA010000213.1:0-4897 GCA_963660255.1 Bacteroidaceae bacterium
CGCCTCGTCTGTCCGGACCGTCATAGTGCACGATCTGATAGTTGGCGCCGGCGATCTCCGGTTGGCTGACAAGATCCTCAAGCACGTGACGATTCTCGATCTCACTCAGGCCAAGGATCGTGTGGAAGGTCTTGTTCTCCTCGGCCATAGCCTTGATCACGGTCGCGATGTTGTGAAGCTTACGGTTGTACCGCGCGTCTGTCCAGCGGTTCGCTCCGTCGGGGAGATATTCATAGTCATTCTTGCCTTCGTCGTGGTAGGTGTCGAAGAGGTTCTCCACATTGTAGAAGCCGATGACATAGCCTCTCGCGCCCTTGTCCCCTTTGGCGCAGGCCGTGACTGTCACGGCCAGAATCAGGAGGGTGGAAAAAAGTATTTTTCTCAGATGCATATCAGTTTTGTATTATATTCATTTTAAGTGGTTCTACCACCACCAGGATACCTTGGCCGGATCCTCGGCCTCGATCTTGGCGGCGGTCTCCTCACCGACCTTGGCCGGGAGATTCACAAAGAAATCCAACCCTGTCTTCTTCTCAAGGTCATCCACGGACATTGAATATGAAGAGTTTATGGAACTGCTGCTGTAAACCTTGTGATCCAGCCAGACAGCGCAGGCGGAATATCCGGAATATCCTATCGTGGAACTTTTCATATAACGGAGAACGACTTTGTAGTAAGCTGTCGGAACTGTGACTTTCTTGCCGTAATTGTCAAGTGCGTACTTGACAGTCTGGCCTTCCGGATAGTCAATCACACAACCGGTCACGACATAGAGAGTGTCGGAGCTGTTGGCCCAGGAACGGACCTTGCCTTCGAGAGTCGCCCAGATGTCCCCGTTGAAGCCTTCCTGAATCTGCGGGGTCATATTCGTGCCATAGAAGGTCATTGAATTTGACTCATACGAAGTAAGCCGGTCCGCCGAAGGAATCTGGTGACCTCTGGCATACCATCCGTTGTTTCCCTCGCTGAAGCCTCTATACAGCACCGGCTGCTTACCCTCCGACAACAGTGGATCCAGCGCCCAGGCGTTGGTTCTCTTGATATTGTTGCCGATATTCCATTTGCATAGCGGATAAGCCACCCACGGGGCCACGAGATTATCGTAATCCCAGATAAAGGAATAATTACGTGTCTTGGTCGAGCCAACTGTCATAGAATGCGTGAAAAAGTCCGTGCCGTCAGGTACCGCCGGAAGTTCCAGCCATCCGGTAGCACTTGGTTTTGGCTCTGGGTTCGGTGTCGGATCGGGTTTAACTCCAGCCTTTCCTTTTTGGGTCAACTTTGCCGAAGCCTCCCCAGCCTTGCTTGTAACTTTGATTGTGGCGGAGCGCTCTTCCTCTGCCGCATTTTCAGCGACGCTTAACTTGACGCTTTTATTGCCTTCTCCTGAATTTGGATCAAATGTAACCCAATCCGCCTTATTTCCGGATTCCTCCAGAGCGTCCAGAGTCCAAGAACCAGAGGCTTTCACATAAATGAACTGCGAATGACCGTCTGCCTCTACCGTCAGGGTTTTCACTTCCAATGTAGGCGGTAACGTTTCGTCCTTGCCGTTGGTCTCACACCCGCACAAAAGAAAAGCCACCAAGCCAATGTATAATCCAGAAATATTCTTTTTCAACGCAATTCTCACGTATTTGTCTTTTAGAGAGCAAAAGGGCTGCCCGTTTTTCCGGGCATCCCTTTGCTCTTGACCATCATATCAAAATTACTTAAGGACAACAGTTATGCTTTTTGCGCGAACCTGCGATACATCCGCCTGAGCGGCATACGTGTCCACGCTACCTGTCCAAGTCACCGTATTGTCCGCGACATTCGAAACAGCGATTGTGTTGTCTGAAAGAACTGTCATATTAGCGGACTTACCTGAGACGCATTCAAGAACCACCTTCTCAATCTTTTGTCCAGCCGGAGGCACGATGACAAACACCGAGCTTTTGTAGATTCTGATGTGATCAGACTGTGGCGCTGTCGGATCACTCGTCGATTTGTACTTATAATAAGCATATTTAATACCGTCCTTTGTGAACTCATAGCCCTTGCCATAAGTTCCATCAGTAGCGGATGTCCAATTATTATTACCCTCGATTGCCAGGGTGATCTCGGAACCTGAAGCAGAGTTCTTGCCCTTGTGAGTCAACACTACCGTGTAAGACTTGGTGGCGACATCCGCATTTGTGGAGACCGTGAACTTGACAACCTTGTCCGTCTCCTCTGTGTTGGCGGCGAACTTCACGGTGACAGTCGCGTTCTTGTCCCCGGAAGCCGGCTCGACAGTGTAAGCGGAGTTGTCGGAAGTAATTGTCCAAGCCACATTCGCCTTGACATCAAAGGTAGCCGTGGTGGCATCAGCCGCAACCGAAAGAGCTGTAGTGCTGACAGTCAGATAGTCAGAGTCTCCAGGAACAAGTTCAGTGACCATTGTGTTAAGATACTTTGTGGAAGATCCTGAGATTCCGACAAAGAATCCGGTGACTTTCACCACCGTATTGTCATAAGACTTAGCGTCGAAACTGTCATTGATATAGGTGAGGCTGCCAATATAATTAGAGGCACCGGCCACTTTAACATTGCAATAATTGCCGCTTATTGAAAGAGTCCCCTCGTAGGAGATGTATTCAATCTTGTTTGATGAATATGCGTCAAAGGCGGCGGCATCCAGAACCTTAGGAGTAGGCAGGGTCAAAGCGTTGCCGGAAGACACGATTGTCACCTCAGGAGAAGCCAACTGGATAAGCCCGCCATATTCAGAAGTTGTTCCTGACACTTTCACATTGTCCTTCTCTTTCGCGGCGCATTTGGTCCCGTCGTAAACAAGAAGATAGTTCGTGCCGTCTGTGATGATGAAACCTCTCTGATAGGTGGCTGCCACCGTTCCGCTGACAATCGCGGCGGTGCCGGCAGGAGCGCTGAGGACCTGAGAGATTGTCATTTCCGTGCCAGGATCACCGGATCCTTCTGAATATGAGAGAATATGTGCGTTGACAACCTCGTCTTTACCATTATATTGTTTGTAAACACCTGCGAGTTCTACGGTGCCGCCATCCTTGATCGTGTTTGAATACTTGGATTTGGTCTCGTCATCAACACTATAGACATAAATTGAACCGGTCTCATCAGTAAGGTCGAAACTGCAATAAGATGAGTTGAATCTTGAGACTTTACCCTTCAGTTTGAAGTAGGTGGAAGTGTTCGCCGCGGCTATGAAGTCTTTCACGGTCTTGGATTCTGCCTTGTCGTAGTCAGAACCAGGAGTGTCACTGCCACCTGTGCCAAGATCCACGCCCTTTGAGAAGTCGATGGTCACGCCAGCCTCTGACGCCACGGAAAGGCAAAGGTCATCAAGGCGATATGAGCTTGCGACATCAGTCTTTACATATATGCCAAGTGTGGCCGTACCGGCAGGAACTGTGAAATTGGAATTGGCGAGATCCCAACGTCCTTCCTTATCTCCATTAGGGAAGGAATATTCAAGTTCGACCCACTTTTTGCCATCGTTGGTGATGTAAACGTGGAACTCATCGTGCTTGAAGAGCGTGCCATTATCCTGACTGTACTTCTCCGTTCCGAATGTCAATGAATAGTTGGCACCCGACTGGAGTTTGATGCCAGTCACTGAGAAATAGGCGGCTGAACCGAAGAACAGGTTGTTGCTTCCCGAACCTTCGTAATCAGAATAACTTCCGTTGGAAGTGGAGTTAGCTCTTGCGGACATCGCCTTGAATGAATATTCCTCACTACCGGCACCGGTTCCGGTCGCGTTCTTCCAACCATCAAACTGATCAAGATAAGGCCAGCTTGTTCCGGTTCCGTAAGTCTTCTGAGCCTCTTCCTTGTCGAAGTCGTTCTTGTAAACAATCAAATCCTCGGCGGATCCAGTACCTTTCTGCTTAACAGTCAAGGTCTTTGAATCGAAGCCGATGTCAAACTTGACGGAGCCTTCACGATCAAGACCGGTGTTCTCCATCACCTTGATCTCGATGGTGACAGCCTTGGAAGATGCGTCTCCCTCTCTTGGATCGATGGAAATCCAGTCCTGCTCGGTCGTGGCCTTCCAATCTCTGGTTGCGGTCAGCTGAACGGTTGTCTCTCCGCCGGCCTGTTCAAATGAAATCTCGGACTTGTCAAGCTCCACGGAAGGTGCTCCCAAGTCCTCTTTCTCCTCCTCGCACGCCGTTGTCGCGAAAGACAGCGCCGCGATGGACAAGATAAAACAAAATATTCTGTTCAGTTTCATATTAATGTGTTATTTAACGTTTCCACAATATCTTGGTCACTTCGACAGGGTCAGTGACCGGACTTTCTCACCACAAAATCTTTGCCTGTCAAGCAGTCTGCTAAGTTACGACTAAATATTCAATTAAAAAACACATTGGCAGAGAGACCATCTGTCCGATTCTATGGGGAAGAATATGTTCGTGAGTGGAATCGCCCTCCTCACGCACGAGAGGCCAAGAACAACGACTTCGTGCGTAAGAACGCATCATTTACGCACGAACTCAATTATTCTTCAGACATCAGCGAAACCACATATTCCCTCAACCGTGGAAGATCATTGATGACAATCTTCCACATAATGTCATCGGTGACAGCGTCATAGACGTGAATGACACGATTTCGGGTTGCGATTATAGCCCTGGCATTGGAGATATGAATGTCAGGATATTCCTTGACCACACGATTAACGGCTTCTCCGATGATGGAGGCATTCCGTTCAATGGCGCGACGCAGCATCAGATTGCGCCTATATTCCTCGAACTGCCTGGGAACATTCTCGAAGAATGAATATATTTCATCGATCGCTGTCTGAATGTCAAACAGATACGCCTTAAGATGTCTGTCCATAAATCATTCGCTTTGTCTCGTCAAGCTCTTCCTTGAAATACGGATTCTTGAC
>CAVKYA010000214.1:0-4849 GCA_963660255.1 Bacteroidaceae bacterium
ATCTGTGACCATTCTGTTGACGATTCTCTTCCTTTTTGATGCCTCAGCCCAGGCTACGAAAGTGAAGGGACGCGTGCTGGATGCCTCCACGGGTGAGGGAGTGCCTTTCGCGGGAATATATTTCCGTAACTCCACGGTCGGAGTCTCGGCCGACATCGACGGCAACTTCTTTCTGGAAACGAGGATCGATTCACTTACCGTGCTATCCGCGTCTATACTGGGTTACGAGGAACAGGTCAAAAAAATCACTCCGCATAGTTTCAACGAGGTCATCTTTATCCTCAAGCCGATAGTTGACGAGCTCAGCGCCGCGGTCGTGAAGCCTGACGACAGCTACATCCGCTCGATCCTGAAGAAGATAGACGAGGCCAAGGTCCGCAACAATCCCGAGCGAAGGCCGAGGTACAGCTGCGATGTGTACACCAAGATGGAGCTCGACTTGACCAATCCTGAGAACGGGATGATCAAAAAGATGCTGCCGAAGAGCTTCAAGTTCGTCTATGACTATATGGACACCTCGGTGGTATCAGGGCTGCCTTACCTGCCGGTGCTGATCTCCGAGTCCACCTCTAAGTACTATCACCGCAAGGATCCTCCTTCCAACAGGGAGATCATAAAGGCCACGAGGATCTCCGGAGTGGAGAACGATCCGGTGCTGGCCCAGTTCACCGGCAATATGTACGTGAAGACAAACTTCTACGACAACTACATCAACATATTCCAGATCGAGATTCCGTCACCGCTCTCGTCCGTCGGCACGACGTATTACAACTACTATCTTGTTGACAGCCTTCAGGTCGAGGGGCGCAAGACCTACAAGGTGAGGTTCCATCCTTCGAAGTGGGTGTCTTCCCCGACATTTGACGGGGAGATGTCCATAGACGCCGAGGAATATGCCCTCCGGGACATTCACGTAAGGCTTAAGAAAGGGTCCAACGTGAACTGGGTCAGGGATATGACGATAGATGTGGAGAACCGTCGGCTTCCGGATTCAACTTGGTTCTACAAGCAGGACAGGATGTACGTTGACTTCTCCGTGACGATGCGGGATTCCTCCAAGCTGGTTTCCTTTTTAGGCAACAGACAGATTGATTATTCCAATCCGGACTTCGTCACGACCATCAAGGAGGACAAGGATGACGGCAACTCCCAGGTGCAGGCCGGAAAGGATGTGATGAACAATGACGAAACGTATTGGCAGAGCGTGCGACCGTTCCCGTTGAGCGACAAGGAGCAAGGCATCTACAATATGGTGGATTCGATCAAGAACGTCCCTCTTTACAAGGATGCCTACGCCTTGGCCGAGATGCTTGTCAACGGCTTTCTGAACCTGAAATATGTCGGGCTGGGGCCATATTCGTCATTGTACAGCTTCAATGAGCTGGAGGGAAACAGGTTGCAGCTTGGCCTGCGCACGACCAACAAACTCAGCAGAAAGTTCCGCCTGATGGGGTATGCCGCCTACGGTTTCAAGGACCATACCTTCAAAGGAGGTGGCACCTTTGAATATATGTTCAACACCCAGCCGACAAGTAAGCTGGCCTTATCATACAAGCACGACGCTATGCAGCTGGGCAAGGGACCGTCGGTCTATGGAAACGGCAGTCTGATGACATCCGTGCTTGCCAAGGCCAACAGCCAGAAGATGAGTATGGTGAATGATTATTCCCTGTCTTGGCAGCGGGAGTGGTCGCAGGGCTTCAACACTATTTTCTCGCTGGAAAGCCGCAGGATCTTCTCCAATCTGTTCGTGCCGATGGTCTCGCCGGGAGGCTACCGCTTCAATTCGGTCGGGTACAACCAGGCTCATCTGCAGATGCGCTTCTCAAAGGATGAGATCGTGACGAGAACTACATTTGACAAACATTATCTATATTCTAAATACCCTGTGGTGACAATGGACCTGATCGCCTCGATGAAAGGAATAGGAAAGAATGAATATACTTATTTCCGTCCCGAGGTGTCGGTCCACTATGTCCTGCCGATTCCTCCTGTCGGACTCTCCAAGTTCGACCTTAACGCGGGAACGATCGTGGGAAGGGTTCCGTATCCTATGCTCAAGATCCACGAGGGAAACGGAACGTACACATTCTCAAGATATTCATTCAACTGTATGAACTATTATGAGTTCGCGTCGGATCTTTGGGTCACTCTTTTCTGGGAGCATAATTTCAAGGGATTCTTCCTTGGCAAGATTCCGCTTCTGAAAAGGCTTCAATGGAGGGAGGTCGCATCGTTGAGGGCGGCGTACGGCACGGTCAGAAAGGAGAACAACGGAATAATCACAGACAGGAATTTCGGCTCGGTAATGCTTTTCCCTGAGAAGATGGGCAAACTGAACCGGCCGTATGTGGAGATGGGAGCCGGTATTACGAACATATTCAGAGTACTGCGTATCGACGCTTTCTGGCGTATGACCCATCGCTATGAGATGAAGGACGGTGTGAAGGTTCCGCACGACAACCGTTTTGTGGTCACTCTTGGTCTGGAATTCAAGTTCTGACCATAATGTTCCGCCTCGTCGGATTTCAAAATCGAATAGGATTCCATATATTTGTGGATTATGTCCAGAAAACTGACAATATTTCTGCTGATCGTACTGTCGTCAGCGTTGCTTAGCGTTCCGTTCCTTGTTCCGGGGACTGGTTGGTTGTCTTTGATAGCGTTCGTGCCTCTGCTTTGGGCAGAGGACATCGCCACGGGAGATGAGATGAAAGGCTTCTGCTTGTGGCATTACCTCTGCTTCATCCTCTGGAACGCCGCCACGACTTTCTGGGTCTGCAACGCCACGGTGGGTGGAGGAATATTCGCCATACTCGCCAACGCTTTCCAGATGTCATTGGTTTTCGGGCTGTTCCGTTGGAGCAGGAAATGGCTCAGCGGCGCGCTTCCTTACATATTCCTGGCCTTCGCTTGGATCGCCTGGGAGCGGTGGTACCTCACAAGCGCGCAGATCAGCTGGCCTTGGCTCGTGCTTGGCAACGCATTCGCCCGCACGACCGGATGGATCCAATGGTATGAATATACCGGCACGCTCGGCGGCTCGCTCCTTGTCTGGGCGGCGAACCTCAGTGTGTTCGGCATACTGGAATCATTGGCAAGCGGACGTTGGATGACATTTAATATCAAGGCAAAGTCCGCGGCCCTGCTGGGGACTCTGGCGTTGTTTGTGGCTCCTCCTATCGTGTCAGCATTCCTGAAGCCGGAGCCTTGTGACGAGACCCTTGACGTTGTCATCGCACAGCCGAACATCGATCCGTACAACAAGTTCGGCGGAATGACGCAGGAAGAGCAGAATGAGTTGCTGCTCAGCCAGTTTGAGAATATCACTGACAGTGTTCCCGTGCTGCTGGTGGCTCCGGAGACGTTCACGGGTGATGTTGTGACCAACGATCCATCGTCCAGCCCTTCCGTACAGAGATTCACGGCATTCCTTGCTGATCATCCGAACGCCAACCTGCTTGTCGGAGCGTCTTCGAGGACGTATCTGAAAAGGGCTCTCAGGCCTTCCCACACCGCCCGCCGCGCCGGAAATGGTGTCTGGATGGAGTCGCATAACTCCGCCTTGATGCTGGACGCGTTCAGTTCCCCGGAGATATTCCATAAAAGCAAGCTTGTCGTGGCGGTGGAGATGACCCCGTATCCGGCAATCTTTTGCAAGATAGACGATTGGCTCGGAGGAGTGATGGGACGCTGCATAGGGCAGAAGGAGGTCGGGTCACTTCATTTCAATGAATATGCCCGCGCTTTGGACGGAACAGCATCGGTAAATGAGACCATCCCTGTAGGCAGCGCCATCTGCTATGAGTCTGTCTATGGGGAATATTGCACCCGTTATGTCCGTAACGGGGCCCGTCTTTTGACCGTGATAACCAACGATGCCTGGTGGGGTGACACTCCAGGCTACAGGCAGCACCTTTCATATTCCTCCCTCCGGGCGATTGAGACCCGCCGTTGGATCGCCCGGAGCGCCAACACCGGTATCTCCGCCATCATTGATCCGTCAGGAAAAATCGTCTCCCGTACGTCTTGGTGGCAGCCAGAGACATTGAACGGCAAGGTCGGACTCAGTGACGAGAAGACTTTCTTTGTCATCCACGGTGACTTTATCGGTCGTTTATCCACACTGATGGCCGCTCTGATTCTCCTTGCGACTCTTGTCCGCCGTTTCACTCGGTAATTGATCGGGTGAATTTCAACTTGCTGGAACGCAAGTCTGGATGTGTGTTCGTGAATTTTGGCTATTCGTGCCGGACTAAAGGCCAAATATTGGAAAATAATCCTAACTTTGCGCCCGGTTTTTGGTATGACACTAAAATGAACGAGAAAATTCAAAAAATCACAGGACTTGTGACCACCGGTAAATTCTGGAAAGATGTGGTGGTGATGACCCTCGGAATGCTTGTGGCCGCGGCGGCTGTCTATTACTTCCTTGTGCCGAGCAAACTTATCATCGGCACGATATCTGGTCTCTCGATTGTCCTTTCAGGAATATTCGAGACTTTTTTCGGGGTTCAGATCAAGGTCTCGCTCTTTGTGGTGATCATCAATGCGATACTCCTTGTCCTGGCTTGGTTCCTCATCGGAGAGGAGTTCGGTGCCAAGACGGTTTACACGGCGATGATTCTCGGCCCGCTGATGGATTTCTGGGCCTGGATTATGCCTTATGAGACTTTGATGGAACCGGGCGCTACGTCTGTGATGGGAGACATCTGGTTCGATCTCTGCTGTTTCGTGCTGCTGCTGAGTGTGTCACAGGCCATCTTGTTCAACATCAACGCTTCCACCGGAGGCCTTGACATCCTTGCGAAAATAGTCAACAAATACCTCCACTTCGACATCGGAGCCT
>CAVKYA010000215.1:0-1112 GCA_963660255.1 Bacteroidaceae bacterium
AGGATGAGTTTTTCAAATTTTTGTTGTAATGTTGCACTTGCTTTTTGACTCTGCCGATAACTTTTCGGGGAGGGCGGCTTTGAGAGGATAGGGTTTTTCGGTATCTTTGTAAGACTGAAAAATTGACTTGTCACTATGGCTTTTGTACACCTTCACGTCCACACGCAATACTCGATTCTTGACGGTTTCTCGACGATCTCGACTCTGTTTGACAGGGCCGAGGAGATGGGAATGCCGGCCCTGGCCATCACGGATCACGGGAATATGTACGGAGTCAAGGAGTTCTTCAAGTTTGCGAACAAGCACGTGGACAAGGCTACCGGGCATTTCAAGGTCAAGCCTATCATCGGGTGTGAGGTCTATGTGACACGCCACTATGACCCGAAGATCAAGGATAGCGAGCATCGGTCATATTACCACCTCATCCTGCTGGCCAAGAACTTCGATGGGTACAAGAACCTGATGAAAATCGTGTCTCTGGGGCACATTGAGGGCCTTTACTACGGCAAGCCGAGAGTCTCGCACGAGATCATCGAGAAGTACCACGAGAACCTGATCTGCTGCTCTGCCTGTCTTGCTGGCGAGATCCCAAAGAACATCGTCGCCGGAAAGATGGATGAGGCCAGAAAGGCGATAGAGTGGCACAGGAATATATTCGGAGACGACTATTACCTTGAGGTGATGCTCCACAAGACGGAGGTTCCGGGGCTGTCTCTGGAGGTTTATGAGGAGCAGAAGATCAGCAATGAGGGAATATTCCAGCTCGCCGCTGAGATGGGGGTCAAGGTTGTCGCCACAAACGACGTCCACTTCGTCAACAAGGAGGACGGTCCGGCGCACGATCACCTCATCTGCCTGAACACCGGCAAGAAGATCAATGAGGAGCCGCGCCTCCACTACACCCAACAGGAGTACCTCAAGAGCGAGGAGGAGATGGCCGCATTGTTTCCTGACCACCCGGAAGTGCTGGAGAACACCCTTGAGATAGCCTCGAAGGTTGAGGAATATCAGATCGACCGTGACCACGTACTCCCCAAGTACCAGATTGATCAGGCCTTCCTTGACGATCTGGACAACTATCTGGAGATGTACAAGGATGTCATCGAGGTCGG
>CAVKYA010000215.1:1784-4829 GCA_963660255.1 Bacteroidaceae bacterium
AACGGTCAAGAAGACCTATCAGAGGGGAATGGAGGACACTGATGTCAAGATCACCCTCAAGAACTGCTATCGTCTTGTTCCTGAGTTCAAAGAGGAATTGGAGAACGGCACGCCGCAGGTCAAGGAGGTTCTGAAATATGCCCGTCAGCTGGAGGGCTGCATCCGTCAGGTCGGAATGCACGCCTGCGCCACGATCATCGGACGAGGCAACCTGACCGACTATATTCCTATCTGTCTTTCGATGGACAAGGAGTCCGGGCAATATGTCTGGACCTCGCAGTACGACGGCCACTACATCGAGGAGGTCGGAATGCTCAAGATGGACTTCCTCGGACTCAACACCCTGTCCATTATTCACAAATGTTTGGACAACATCAAGTTGCGCTTCGGGACGGATATCGACATCGAGGCGATTCCGATCGACGACAAGCCAACTTACGAGCTTTACGGCCACGGCGACACTGACAGCGTCTTCCAGTTTGAATCCGAGGGTATGAAGACCTGGCTCCAGAGGCTGCACCCTGAGCGTTTCGAGGACCTCATCGCGATGAACGCCCTCTACCGGCCGGGCCCTATGGACTACATCCCGGACTTCGTGGACAGGAAACTGGGCCTGAAGCCTATTGAATATGACCTCCCGGAAATGGAGGAGTTCCTCAAGGACACCTACGGAGTCACGGTCTATCAGGAGCAGGTGATGCTTCTTTCCCAGAAACTGGCCGGCTTCACGAAAGGTCAGGCGGACAAACTCCGTAAGGCGATGGGTAAGAAGCAGATCGCCATCCTGAACGAGCTCAAGGACAAGTTTATGGAGGGCGGTAAGGCCAACGGTCATCCGGAGAAGATGCTGGACAAGATCTGGAAGGACTGGGAGAAGTTCGCCCAGTACGCTTTCAACAAGTCCCACGCCACCTGCTACGCTTGGGTGTCCTACCAGACCGGCTGGCTCAAATGCCACTATCCAGCCGAGTTCTTCGCCGCCAACCTCTCCTGCAATTTGTCGAATATGCCGGAGATCAAGAAGATCCTCACGGACTGCAAGGCTCATAAGATCAAGGTCTTGAACCCGGATGTCAATGAATCATATTCACACTTCACCGTGAACAAGGAGGGGAATATCCGTTTCGGTCTCAAGGGAATCAAGGGGTTCGGCTCCAACGTGGCGGAGGCGATCATCGCAGACAGAACCGCCAACGGGACCTACGCCGACATATTCGATTTTGTTGAAAGGCTTGGCAACTCGTTGGGCAGAAAGGCGATAGAGTGCCTTGTATATTCAGGAGGATTCGATTCGTTCGGCATACAGCGCAAGCAGTTTTTCCTGCCGTGCCGCAACGGCAACCTATTCATTGATGAGCTTGCGAAATACGCCAACCTTTACAGTCAGGATGCGGCAAACTCGGCGGCATCGCTTTTCGGTGAGGTCGAGGAGATGAAACCGGTGCGTCCGGATATTCCAGAAATGGTCGGAGCGGATGATGAGTTCGAGTGGCTTCAGAAGGAAAAGGAATATGTCGGGATGTATATCTCTTCACATCCTTTGGATAAGTATGCGTTTGAGATAGAGAGTTTTACAACTTGCGAACTTGCGAATTTGAACAAGCAGGTCGCGGAATGCGAGGCTTCCAAGAAGAAGATGAAGGTCGCTATCGCCGGTCTGGTGACTGAATATAGCACCTTGACCACGAAGACCGGCAAGCCATATTCAAAGACAAAGCTGGAGGATTACAGCGGTGCCTATGAACTGGCTCTGTTCGGCCGTGACCACGAGGCTTTTATGAGTTATATGAAGCCGCACGAGAACCTTTACATCGAGGGTGACATCGAGGAGAAATACTTCATCAAGCCGGAGGAGCGCGCGCAAGGCAAGACTTCACCTTACGCTTTTAGAGTCAAGAAGATAATGCTTCTGGGTAACGTCAACGAGACGATGCTGAACGCTTTCTCCATCAGCATCACCACCCCGATGCTGACCGAGAAGTTCCGCAAGGATCTTGTTTCTCTGATTCAGGCCAACAGAGGCACAGTCCCTCTCAAGATGTATCTCTTCGATCCGCAGACCAAGTACAACATCGAGTTCCATTCCACAAAATACCGAGTCGCCGTCACCACCGAACTCGTCTCCGCACTGAAACTGCTCGGAGTCCAGTGCTCGCCGGTCAGGAAATAGATTGTCGGTTTCCGTGTGTAAAACAGGCTATCTTGCGCACGGAGGCTTAAGTTGGGACTATTCGTACGTGAATATGCCTGTTTCGCGCACGTAGTGTCGATTTTCTGGGTATATAGAAATCAGGGCATACCGATTGGATTTCTGATTAGTAAGGCTTATATTTGTGAAAATCGAACGTTATGAAAGGTGATTCATTATTTGCGTTTATCGCTGGGGCGGCTGCCGGGCTTACCTTGGGATTGTTGTTCGCTCCGGAAAAGGGCGAGGATACTCGCAGGAAACTGAAAGAGACTGTCGGTGAGGCTGCTGATTCGATGAAAGAACGTGCGGAACTTGCCAAGACTGAACTTGATGAACTCAAGTCTGAGTTGAAAGACAAGGCTGAGGATCTGAAAGAAGATGTCAGAATGAGGATTTTCGAGAGGCTGGAAAAACTCGAAAGCGCCATTCAGAAGGACATTGAATATGCTGAGAGGCAATCAGAAAACGCTTGACGATGAGTGAGTTCACAAGACCGATTGAAGACCTTGGCAAGAACACGGCGGACTATGTCGAGGCAAGGATTGACGATCTAAAACTGAGAACGGCTAAAGGGCTTTCTCTGACGCTGGGCAAGTTGCTTTATATGCTGCTTGTCCTCTTTATCGTGTCCGTTATCCTGACGGCTCTTGCCATCGGTGGCGTGATGTGGATAGGTGAGCTGATCGGCAGTTATGCTGCCGGAGCCGGGATAGTGGCCGCAGTCTTCGCGGTGATTCTTGCGGTTGTCATCTTGCTGAGGAAGAGGCTGTTCCGCAACACTTTCGTCCCGATGTTCATCAAACTTTTCTTTGACGAGGACAAATAGGTTATGAGGTACTCTGAAATCAAGACGA
>CAVKYA010000216.1:0-4828 GCA_963660255.1 Bacteroidaceae bacterium
TAGCATACAACTCCTTGTACTGCTCATCAGTGCAGCAGGAAGAGCCCCACCAGAACCAATTGCCCAGATTCTCGTGCCAGGGACGGAATATAACAGGTATCAAGTCGCCCTTTGAGTCTTTGAGAGATCCAAGGAAGTCAGCGGCGTTAGACAGCCATTTCATAAAGGTCTCGTGGTTCGCGCCTCCTTCCAGAACTCCGGCCACAGCCTTGTCAGAGCTGACATCCCAAGCGTCACCTCCGGTCTGCGGATTGCGAGGATGCCAGGAGAACGTCACAGCCCCTCCCCTTTCGTACTGTGTGACGGCGGCGCGGCGCATAAGGCTGAACGGGACATTGTCCAGATTCGCCTCGGCCCCGAGTTCTATTCCGCCAAGATCAAAACCCACTCCTGCCGGAAACTGTCCGCAGACAGCCTTTACATCGGAACGGTCAAGAGGATCGTTGTCAGTGTCCTCAACCTTCCAGGAATGGCCGTAAACGAGGTCATCCTGATGGAAATACAGGAACCTGCCTTCCTCGGAAGCCGACCTGAGTATTGTCATCAATTCGTTGGCCCCCTTGTCCAGATGAGGCCATTCAGCCTTCGGGGCGCAGCCCGCGGCAAGGAGCGCCACGGAAATCATTGCCAGTATTCTTCCTTTCATAATCAATATTTCGGTGCCTGGTTATAAACATAATCGAGAGTGTAGGTGTTGCCTTCCTTGTAGAAGCCGTTCGAGCAGACATCAACGATCTGTTTGCTGTAAACCGGGTCAAGATATTCACCAGTCTCGTGGTTGATCAGCCCGTAGGTCTCCCCGTTCGCGCCCACCGCTCCGTTCTCCCAGATGAAGCCGCTCATTCCGAAGGTTTTGGCACATTTGCTGACATATTCAAGCCAGTAGAGCTGGAACTTCCGGGCTGTGCCCTCCGTTCTGTTCGTGCAGCCATATTCCCCCATATAGACAGGAATGCCCTTCTCTACGTATGCCTTGTAGAACTTGTAGCATATTTCCTTCTGATAGTCCTCCGAATAGTTCGAATCGGACAGGTTGGAGCGTCTTGTATGTCCCCAGTCGCTATCCTCACCTGTCTGGCAGAACTTGTAAGGGGTGTAGTTGTGGAAGCTGACCATAACCCTGCCGACAGCGTCGTCAGGCACTTTGAAGCCGTCCGTCAGGGTGAAATCCGGGCTTGCCGCATAGCCTGGCACTCCCAGCCACCTTGTGGAATTGTTGCCGCCGGTGGATCTGACGGCATCGACAAAGGTCTGATTCCATTCGTTCAGAATGTCATTCTGTTTCTTCTTTCCCGCGGCGGATTTGTACTCATCACTCCATCCCCAATGACCGTCCTGGATCTCATTGAAAGACTCGAAGATCAGAAAGTCGCCTTTGTCCTTGAACCGCTCGGCGATCTGTGTCCAGACAGCCTTGATCTCGGCCTTTATCTGAGTGTTGACTGCAGCGCTGGAAACCGCCCCTCGGATGTCAAGCCAATGGGTGATGTAGGAGCCGTTCGTGTAATCGATGGCACCGTCGTGGTGAATGTTGATGATCGTGTTGAGTCCGGCGTTCTCAGCCCAATCCACAAGTTCAGCGACCCTGTCCAGACGGTCGTCTATCTTATAGTCCGGAGCCGGGCCTATGTGGCCGATCCAGGTGATAGGGATGCGCACGGATTTGAATCCCTTATTCTTAAGTCCGGTGAACACCGCCTGCGTCAACTTCTGGCCGTTCGTCCAGTAGCCTTCCATCGCCGTCTTGCCATCGGAAGCGTCCATCTGGTTGCCTATATTCAATCCTAAGCCAAGCCTCTTAGCCATCACCCAGGCATTGTTATCTCCCGGTGACGGCTCCGTAGGTGTATCAGGCTCATCCGGCTTTTCCTTCGCAGGCTGTGAGATTGTGACCTCCTGCGAGAACGAGCCGCTCTTGATGGAGATCACGGCCGTCCGAACCTCATAAGTCTCATTGGAAGCCACCTTCACAGGATAGGAGATCTTATACTTTGAATATGTCCCATCGGTCACCGTGACCCAGTTCTGGTCCACCGCGGCCGTAGGCCTTACAGGAGCCGTTACTTCAATTGTAAAGTTCCCGCCCTCAACGGGAGCGTCATAGCTCGTAGGAGCCACCGTCATCGTTGAAGGGGCTTCTGGTTCCGGAACTGGAGTCTCGTTCTCTTTTCCTACGCAGGAGCAGAGCAGGGCGGCCGCAAAGAGCATCGCCGAAAATCTCATTTTCATCTCATCAAAATTTTTCAAGTTCGTTCTGACCGCCTTGTTTCCGGCGGATCACACGACCGTCACAGGCAAGACAGCCGTTTTGGATCCCGAGGGAGGTATCACCCTCCCCCGGAATAGAGTTAATAGTTTGTTATAGGAATGCGATCTTCTTTACGGTGACGCCCTTGCCCTGAACAATGATGGCACTGCCCCACCAGGCTTTGGTCGTCAGTTTTGTAAAGATCGGCTTTGTGGCCTTGAAGCTGATGTAGCCTTTGGAGAAGGCCTCAGGAGAGTTCTCGGCGTTGAACTGGTTGGCGGCGGCTCCCGGCATATTCAAGTCGGAAAGTCCGTTCCAGTGACCGTCGAAGAGCTGGATCTGCCATTCAGTCTCGGAGTTTGCGGAGAAGTAGATTCGGATCTCGCTGTCCTCTTCCAGACCTGCGTTGACCCAATCATCCTCGGTTCCCAACTCAAGGTTGAAGTCATAGTCGTCTCCGGTGTACATTTCGCCTTCCCAGATGACCTTCTCGGTCGCTCCGTAGTGGATCAGGCTGACACCAGTGATGACCACACCTTCTCCCTGGCACTGGAACGCTCCGCCCCAGCCGGTGTCCTGATTGATGAGCTGGGCGAGAATGTCCGCCGTCACGTTGAATGCGAAGTAACCGCCGGACGTGTCGCAGTTGTCAGGGTTGATCGTGTCATTGCCGTCAATCTCGGCGAACTTGAACGTGTCACCCCAGTGACCGGCGTAGGTCTTGAACTGCCACCAGTCATTGTAAGCGGTGAAGTAAACCCTGATGACATCACCCTCAGCGATGCCGACTTCCTGGAAGGCGTTAGGCGCGCCGAGATATGGAGAGTTGCCCCATCCGGCAAGATCCTCAGAACCTTCCCAGATGAATATCTCAGTGTAAGGAGCCGTGATCTCGAACGGTACAGGCCAGTTGAATGTCTCTCCGTTGACAAGCGTGATTCCAAGACGATAGACACCAGGACCAACTCCGTCAGGGATTCCGAATGACATAGCGTCATCGGTCCTGCTGCCGTATGCCGTGACCTTCTTGCCCTTGATGGTGATGGACTCGATGTTCTGGAGATTCGTTCCGGTGATCGATACCTGACGGCCGACACTGAACGAAGGTTTTGTGAAGGTGATCGAGACAGCCTCGTCGTAAGTGATCTCGACATTGGCGGAGACTGACTCGTAGCCATTAGCGGCAGTCACGGTAAACGGACCGTTGTAGGCCTCGCGGGCCACTGTTACGGTGATCTTCTCCGGGCTGTTGATTACATATTCACATTCGATGAAACCCTGCGTGGCGTCTCCGTTCTTGACACCCGTGACGAGGTCAAGGTCGGTTCCGCTCAGTTCTATCTTATCCTTTCCGGCCACTGCCGTTGTCTTGTCAACACCGGTCACAACCGGCTTCACGACCTCGATCTCAGGGGTGATGGCCTGCTTTCCGGACTCAAGGGTCACGGTGACGGCACCGTCCTTGGCGGCCGCCGGGATGTCGGCATAGATCTTTCCGTCCTTAAGGACGAAGGAAGCCTCGGCGTTATTGAACTCAACCTTGGTCACAAGATCAAGGTCTGAGCCTGTGATCTCCACAGATCCGCCCGCCTTGTAGCGTTCGTCCTTGGCCATTGAGGCTATTCCGAGATCCGCCACGGTGACAGTCTCGATCTCTCCGGCGTTGAAAGTCTTGCCCGCGAACGAGGTCAATGTGATCTCTCCGTCTGTAGCCGAAGCCGGAAGGTTGAACGTGATGGCGGTAGCGTCATCGCTGCACTGGAACTCAACATTGCTAGCCCCCACCAGATCAATGGTCTGGATCATATCAAGATGCTCACCTGTGACGGTGATGACATCGCCGGACTTGTAGGTCGCCTTCTTGGCTGTGACAACGGTAGGATCACCGACAGTCAGTTCTTCCTTGGAATAGATGATGTTAGGGATGGTCTGCTCATCCTCAAGTTCGTTCACGTCACCGATACGGACATAGCCGCTGACGGCGTTGGCAGGAACCTTGACCTTCAATTCGTGACGGGACTGGCTGACGAACTCGGTCGCCCTGACATCTCCTCCGAAGATGACCTCTTGGACGATGTTGAGATATTCACCGGCAATGGTGATGACATCGCCGGAAAGGGCCTCGACCGGAGCGAAGGAAGTGATTTCCATCGGCTCGGTGAAAGTCAGGGACGAGAGGCTGGAATATTCCTTTCCATCCTTGTCCACAATCGTGACCTTTCCAGGTTCAGGCCCTTCGAGAGGGATTTGGAAACGGATTTCCGAATGCTTGCCGGACTCCACAACCTCGTATTCCGTGATTGTGACCCCGCCCTGAAGACGGATCTCAGACACGTTCTGAAGGTTGCTTCCGAGGAGACGGAGCTCACCGCTGCGCATCGCAGGGTTCGGAGCGAAGGCCGCAAGCCTCACACCGTCTCCGTACGGATCGGTATCAAGTTCCTTCTGCCCGCAGCCGGTCAGACCGACAAACGCGGAGCAGAGAGCTATGAGTGCTGAATATCTGAATATATTTTTCATTTTCTTTTCCTCCATTCATTATTTGTAAGGGACAGCGCGGATGTTGTCGATCTGGATCAT
>CAVKYA010000217.1:0-4812 GCA_963660255.1 Bacteroidaceae bacterium
CCCCACTCCGTGGGTCCCCTCCCTCTTCGGGAGCCAAAGTCGCTTGCGGCAACTGCCATTTAGTTGAATAAGTGTAATATCTCTGATTAACTAGAAAGTTGTCTTAGAAGAAAGTAAGCCTCCGACGAAATGCATATTGTAGCCGTGATTGCTCCAGGCTACATTTGCAATAAAAAACGGATATGATGACTTTAGAGGAAATCCAGTCGATCGAGTGCCACTGCTCAGAGAACGGCATCGCCATCAAGCGGCGACTTCACGAGCTGAACATACCGGAGTCCAACTTTTACTATGCGCGTCGCGCCCATTCCCGTCAAAGTGCCCCGGAAGGGACATTCATCCAGCTGGGCGGCTCATCCAGCATGCCGTTTCCGGAAGCCTCCAAGCCGGCCAGTGTGGTTCGTAAAGGCAAGGGTGCGCCTGTCGAGAGCCATATGACACTGGAGCTTCGCACGGGGTCCGGAACAGCGATGCGCATCCAGGGGGACCTCACCAGCGAGCATCTTGGAATAATCATGTCAAGCCTCCGCTAGCCATGTTCAGCCTGGACGACAGCATGCGTTACTGGCTCTTCACCGAGCCGACCGACATGCGCAAGAGCTTCCATATGCTGAGCGGCATCGTGCACAACAGGATGCCCGCCGATCTCCGCGACGGAGATGTGTTCATCTTCGTCAACAAGAACCGCAACCGAATCAAGCTTCTCCTCAAGGAACCCGGAGGTCTTGTCATATACGCGATGATGCTTGACTATGGCCGGCTCCGCATGCCTTCATATGAGCCGGGAATGATCAGCCGCGCCCTTGAATGGCGCGACCTTGCCGGCATGATACGTCATGTGATAGAGGATCCGAACTACCGGTTGCGATGCCTGCGGAGCGGTGTCAGAATCTACTGAAAAAGAGCGAAGAAAAACGGCCCTGCACTTGTTTGTATGGCCGTTTTTTCGTATCTTGTAGTCAGAAACAAGGATGCAGGATGACCCCGGAGGAACGCATAAGGCAGCTTGAAGAGAGGAACGCGGAGCTTGAGAAAAGCCTCGCGGACAAGGACTGCCGTATCGCGGACCTTGACCGTGCGATAGCTTCAAGAGACTGCCGCATCGCTGATCTTGACCGCAAGATGGTGTCCAAGGACAACCGCATAGCCTACCTCGAGCGGCAGCTGTACGGCGGCCGCTCCGAAAAGCGTCTTCCAATCAATCCCGACGCGCTTCAGCTGAGCCTGTTCGCGACGGAACTGGACCCACAGGAGCAGCGGCGCCTGGATGCCTCCATCGCAAAAGACGAGGAGAGACGGGAGAGGCTTCTCAGGGTTGACGGTTACGAGCGCAAGGTCCGCAAGCCCATCGACACCTCCAGGCTGGAAGTGCGCGAGGAACACATCTATCCCGAAGGGATCAACCCCGAAGAATATAACGAGATGGAGCCGCTCGTGACGGAAAGCCTTGTCCTGGTCCCGCAGAAAATGTACATCCGCAGGATCGTACGTCACAAGTATGCCCTCAAGGCGGCCCTTCAGCAGTCCGAGCCCGAGCGCCGCGTCTTTGAGGTCGCGGATCTCCCCGCCGCACCCATTCACAAATGCATGGCGTCCGAGTCCGTCCTTGCCGACATCCTGGTCCAGAAGTTCGTATATCACCTCCCATTCTACAGGGTCATACAGAAATACAGGGAGATGGGAGCCTCGGTGAGCGACTCGACACTGGGAGGATGGTATGCCGCCGTGTGCGGGAGGCTCAAGCCCATATATGACCGGCTGAAGTCCGGCGTCCTGTCATCTCCATATATACAAGTGGATGAAAGCACGGTCCCCGTCATAGACAATGAGAAGTCAAAGACGAGGAAAGGGTACATGTGGTGTGTCAGGGACGCGTCAGGCTCCGGTGTGTTCTTCCATTACGACATGGGCTCGAGAGGCGCCCAGGTGGCGATGTCACTGCTGAAGGACTATCAAGGAGCGATCCAGAGCGACGGGTATGATGTGTACGACAAGTTCACAGGCATGGAGGGCAAGACCATGCTGGGCTGCTGGGCGCATGCCAGACGCAAGTTCGTTGAAGCCATGAAGGAGAACGAGAGACTGGCGTCGGAGGCCCTTGTATATATCGGCGACCTGTATCACATCGAGACCCTCGCGGCCGGGATGACAGATGAGGAGCGCGGGCAAAAACGCAGGGAGAAGGCGTACCCACGGATCCTCAAGTTCGAGGAATGGATGCAGGCGAGGTACTTCGACCCGTCAATGGGGCCGCTGATGAGGACCGCCATAGAATACACGTTCAAACGACTGCCCAAACTGTCGATGTACGTGAATGACGGAAGCTGGCACATAGACAACAACGGTGTGGAGAACGCGATCAGGCCGTTGGCCATAGGCCGCAAGAACTACCTCTTCTGCGGAAGTGACGCCTCGGCGGTGCGGGCCTCCATGATATATTCGTTCATCGCCACCTGCAAGGCCGCCGGGATAGAACCGCGCGAATGGTTTGAGGATGTGATCCGGAGAATACCGGAATACGAGGACGGCAGGTCTGACGTCACCCGGCTGCTGCCAGGAAACTGGAGAGAAGGCCGGCTCTAAGGACTTCAATCAACGTTAGGCGACTTCGTACGAGGCTCATCGGCTTCGATCTAAAGTTAACCCGGCTTTGACAACTTCGATCAAAGCCGGGCTTACTTTATATACCTTGCAAGACGCACTTTATCGGATGCTTACAGAAGAAATATCTATAGTCTAAGAATATATTATTTCAATCTAATAACAATATAAGACAAAAAATAAAGGCGACTGAAGAAATATCAATCGCCTTTGTTTGTATATTCCTAAATCAATTAGAATGTGTCGTAGTACTTGGCGTCACGAGGGGTGACCTTGTTCATATTCTCAAGGAGAAGATCATTGGTCTTGTACTCGTCCATGAGCTGAAGCATGAAGTTCATCGCCTCTGTAGGGTTCATGTCCGCAAGAAGCTTGCGCAGGATCCAGATTCTGTTGGCCGCCTCACGGCTGTACAGAAGATCATCGCGTCGAGTGCTGGAAAGAACCACGTTGACGGCTGGGAAGATACGCCTGTTGGCAAGTGTCCTGTCAAGCTGAAGCTCCATGTTGCCGGTTCCCTTGAACTCCTCGAAGATCACATCATCCATCTTGGAGCCAGTCTCTGTCAACGCTGTGGCGAGGATTGTCAGCGAACCTCCACCCTCAATGTTACGAGCGGCACCGAAGAAACGCTTAGGCTTCTGAAGGGCATTGGCGTCCACACCACCGGTCAAAACCTTACCCGAGGCAGGCTGAACCGTGTTGTACGCGCGAGCCAGACGGGTGATTGAGTCAAGCAGGATCACGACATCGTGACCGCACTCCACAAGTCTGCGAGCCTTCTCCAGAACCATATTGGCAACCTTCACGTGTCTTTCAGCCGGCTCGTCGAATGTAGAGGCCACAACCTCGGCCTTCACACTGCGGCTCATATCGGTTACCTCCTCAGGACGCTCATCGATAAGCAACACGATCTCGTAAACCTCAGGATGGTTGTCAGCGATGGCGTTGGCTATCGACTTCAAGAGCATTGTCTTACCGGTCTTAGGCTGAGAGACAATCAGACCGCGCTGTCCCTTTCCGATAGGGGTGAACATATCGACGATGCGGCAGGAAGGATCGCTCTGATGGCCGTGTCCGAGAAGATTGAACTTCTCCTCCGGGAAGAGAGGGGTGAGGAAATCAAACGGAACCCTGTCGCGGATGTAGTCCGGAGTACGTCCGTTGATGTACTTGATCCTCACGAGAGGGAAGTATTTGTCACCCTCCTTAGGAGGACGGATCTCACCGGTGACGGTGTCGCCGGATTTCAACGCATTGTTCTTTATCTGGCTCTGGCTGACATAGATGTCGTCCGGAGAGTTGAGATAGTTATAGTCGGAGGAACGAAGGAATCCATAGCCGTCAGGCATGATCTCCAGGACACCGGTCGCCTCCACTGTTCCCTCAAACTCAATCTCCGGAGCTTTCGGCCTTTGATTAGGATTCTGAAAACCCTGTTGAGGCTTCTGCTGGTTAGGATTCTGGCCGTTCTGCCCTTGGAATTTATTCTTCTTTCTGCGGCTGATGTCGCCGGTAGCGGCCGGATCATCCTTCAAGTCATCAAAAAGCGCGTGGATGAACTCCTTGCCGCTTACAGGTTTGTCAACCTGAGCGGTTGCCTCTGCCGGGGCGACCTGCGTTGAATTATCACCGGAAGCGGCAGGAACCGATTCATCCGGTTTATTCTCAGAATGCGCGCTTGCATCTGTCTTTTGTTGCTCAACCGGGGCGGCGGCTGATTTCGGCTTGCGACCTCTCTTCTTAGGAGCTGGCTTGGCAGGCTGCTCCTGAACGGCGGCAGCAGGCTCAACTGTCTCTTTCTGTTCTTTGGCTTCAGCCTTTTCCTTAACCTCAGGCTGTTCCTTAACCTTCTTTTCCGCTTTTGCTGGAGTTTTGGCCTGATCCGGCAAAGGATTCTTCCGTGGTCTTCCACGCTTGCCCTTAGGCTTTTCAATCGGCTCCTGTGACGCGGCCGCGGCCTGTGCGTCCAATATCGCAAATGACAGATTCTCATCCGTCAATTTCTTGATGTTCTTAATCTGATGATCCTGAGCTACCTTTTCAAGCTGCTCCCTGCTCATCTGAGTGAGTTCAAATAAATTATAAGGCATATCTTTAAATGATTCCGGAATATGGTCCGGATGATTTACAGAATAAAATATTTTCGGGTATTTTAAATCAGCTTACGCTGGAAATATGTAGTGCGCAAATATAGGAATAATATATTAA
>CAVKYA010000218.1:0-1513 GCA_963660255.1 Bacteroidaceae bacterium
CGAGCGAAAGGGTCTTCTCGTAGTTGATTGAATATTTCCCGCTGTCTCCGCGCTTGAAGGCACCGTTCTGGTTAAGGTAGTTGAACATCATCACATAAGCCCTTCCGAGCTGAGAGGCCTCACCGAAACGCTCGGAGCGGATCAGGTTCGCGACGAATGTGGTGATGGCGTCCTCCTTGGTGATAAGCGCCGGAATCTTGTGCTCGTCAATAAGCTTGCAGACAAAGTAAAGTCCGAGGGCGTTGGCCTTGGCATCCTCCCAAGTGAGAGCCTTGTTGCCGAGAGCCTCATAGACGAAGCCTTTACCATTTATTGTCTCCTTGACACCGAGTCCGTGGGAGATCTCGCGGAAGGCGATGTTCCAGTAGAAAGCCTCCTCGTCAAGATGATCATGCTGGTCAGGACTGAGAACCACGATGCCGACAGGGTTGACAAGCCTGTTGAACTTCTCCATCATAATGTTGCGGAGGAGGGCGGTACGGGTTCCGGCCTTGGCCTGAACTTCCTCATTGTAAGGGAGATTCAAAGCGATCAGTTTAATACCTGCATTAGCGTGTCCGGCGCAGTAGATGGCATCGTAGGCGTAGATGTCAGACTCGTCGCCAGGGACGAAAGTCTTGTACTGCTCCTCGCAAGGGATCTGCTTCTGGAGTTCAGGAAGCATCGAGGTGAACTGGTCGAGAACCTCCGTGCGTTTCAAATCCTTCAGAAGCACGTAGGCCTCGTAGGATGTCTTCATACCATACAGACGGTCATCGTTCACCTCATTAGGGCCGATGATAAGGTCCATCTTGCTGTCGGTCATCTCCAGCCAGGCGAGATCACTGTCATAATAATAGTCGGTCTTGAGCGCGTCGATCTTCTTGAGAAGGTAGTTGCGCACGCTTGGCTTGATGGTGATGTCGGCGGCGGCCTTGAGGTAATTGCAGATCTTGTCGATGTTGTACTCAAAAGCGTCGTGGTACCACACGGAAGTGAGTTTTCCTTCAGCGTCGCGCCTGATGAGTGAATATGGACTCGTCTTCACAGGATCGACAAGAGAGTCGAACTCGGCGGCCGTCATATCCGCCGGATAGAAGTTGGCTCCAAGAGGAAGATCTCCGAAACCATCGATGAATGTAGATCCGTCAAGACGGTCCCAAGGGCCGTAATTGATTTTTGCATATTCACGCAGATCAACGTCTTTCAGGTTCTCAATCAGCGTTTTGTCTCCGAAATACTGCTTCCAGTAGATACTGTCAGCCTGATCAGCGGCGAATTTGTAGAGGTTGAGGACTTCTTTACCGTTGTCTGTTATACCGGAAAGGTCAGGCGACTCGATCTTCACGAGCGCGTACGAATCGACCTTCTTCTGGACAGCGGTCTTCGGCTCCGTGTTGCAGGAAGCCGCAAGAGCGATCAGCGTTAATGCCAGAGCGGTTCTTTTCATTTGAAAAAGGTGTTATTTAATAATGTTCATATTCATTGTATCTTGCAAATTTAATGAATATAAATGAAAAAAGCGCATCAACGA
>CAVKYA010000218.1:1933-3096 GCA_963660255.1 Bacteroidaceae bacterium
TCCTCGCTGAGCTCGTTCTGGAACGCGCAAGGGAGAGCGATGTCGCAAGGGATGCTCCAAGCTTTCTTGCCGGCGGTGAACTGAACCTGTCCTGGGAACTTGGTGGCGAGATCCTCGACCATATTCCTGTTGGACGCGCGCATATCAAGCATATATTCATTCATCTCAGGAGTCATTCCCTCAGGAATATGGCAGACTCCGTCAGGGCCGGAGATCGCTACTACCTTGGCTCCGAGCTGGGTAGCCTTCTTCACAGCTCCCCAAGCCACGTTACCGAAGCCGGAGATGCAGACCTTCTGACCAGCGATGTCCTTGCCGGCCTTGTGGAGAAGATGCTGGGTGAAATAGAGGGCTCCGAAACCGGTAGCCTCAGGACGGAGGATCGAGCCTCCCCAAGTCGCGCCCTTTCCGGTGAGGACTCCGGTGTGATACTGACGGGCGAGCTTCTGATACATTCCGTTAAGGAAGCCGATCTCACGTCCGCCGACACCTACGTCACCGGCAGGGATGTCCTGGTCAGGACCGATGCAGCGCCAGAGCTCAAGCATAAATGCCTGGCAGAAACGCATAATCTCAGCGTTTGACTTTCCGACAGGATCGAAGTCAGAGCCACCCTTCGCTCCACCCATAGGAAGGGTTGTGAGGGCGTTCTTGAATGTCTGCTCGAATCCGAGGAACTTGAGCATTGAAGGGGTGACAGCCTTGTGGAAGCGAAGTCCTCCCTTGTAAGGTCCGATGGCGCTGTTGAACTGAACTCGGTAGCCGAGGTTTGTCTGAACCTCACCGTTGTCGTCGATCCAGGTCACACGGAACGTGAAGATTCTGTCAGGCTCGACGAGTCTCTCGACGATCTTCGCCTTCTCGAACTCAGGATGCTGGTTGTAAACCTCCTCGATTGACTCAAGGACCTCCTGTACAGCCTGGAGATATTCCTTCTCAGTAGGGTACTTGGCCTGGAGACGGGCCATTATTTCTGTTGTTTTCATAATGTGATGTGTTATTAATTAGTTAATAATGTATGTGTTCTATTTTAGTTCCCAAGTTGATCCGCCGTGAAGAAGCTCATCGACGTTGTGGATCTTCGCCTTTGACTTCACGCTCTCGACTTGCTTTGCAACCTCCTCATCATAGGTGATGTCCGTAACCTCACGGATTACTCCGAG
>CAVKYA010000218.1:3241-4806 GCA_963660255.1 Bacteroidaceae bacterium
GCAATTCCCTTGTCACGGTTCTTCCCGAATATCATCTTCTCCCCATCGCGCAGCACCAACGTCCTGTCCGCCTTGTGCTCCCTGTCGGAGATCTCGGCGTGTGAGCCGTTGTTGAAGATCACGCAGTTTGTCAGGAACTCCATCACAGATGTGCCTTTGTGCCTTGAGGCCGCAAGCATAATCTCCTGATTGAGCGCAAGCTCGGTGTCCATTCCACGGGCGAAGAACGTTCCCTTCGCGCCAAGCACAAGGCTGCCCGGATTGAACGGATGCTCGACCGTGCCGTAAGGAGAAGTCTTTGTTATCGCTCCCAATTTTGAGGTCGGGGAATATTGCCCCTTCGTCATTCCGTAAATCTGGTTGTTGAAGAGCATCAGGTTGATGTCGATGTTCCTTCTGATGGCGTGGATGAAATGGTTCCCGCCGATTGCCAGCGCGTCACCGTCACCGCTCACCTGCCAGATGCAGAGATCCGGATTGGCGACCTTCATACCTGTCGCTATGGCCGTGGCACGGCCGTGAATGCTATGGAATCCGTAAGTGTCCACATAGTACGGAAGCCTTGACGAGCATCCGATTCCGGACACGACCACAATCTTGTCCTTGTCTATCCCTTTCTCCTCGCAAACCAGAGGAAGGGTTCTCTGAAGAGCGGCGAGAATGGAATAGTCTCCGCATCCCGGACACCATCTGATCTCCTGGTCGCTCTTGAAATCTTTCAATGTATATTTTGGCATTGCGTGTTCCTCCTAAAACTCAGCCGAAGCGGTGTCAACAATCTCCTTCACAAGGAAGGTTTGTCCTTGAACCTTATTACAGCTCAAATAGTTGAACTGTGGGAATATGGTCTTGAGATATCCCGCGAACTGCCCGAGGTTGAGCTCACAGACAATTATCTTATTGAAACCCGAGAACACCTTCTCCGTGTTCTTAGGCAGCGGGTCGATGAAATCGAAATGCACACGGCTCACAGTCTTCCCGGCGGCGCGAAGCTCCTCCGTGGCTGTAAGAATATGTCCGTAAGTGCCGCCCCAACCGACCAGCAGAACATCTCCGTTTTCAGGACCGTCAACAACCAGATCCGGGATGTCGGCAGCGACACGGGCCACTTTCTCCGCACGCTCCTTGACCATCATCTCGTGATTGGCCGCGTCTGTGGAAAGCACACCTTCGTGTGTCTTCTCAAGACCGCCCACACGGTGTCCCAATCCAGGAGTTCCGGCCGGAGCCCATTTCCTGGCAAGGGTCTCGGCATCCCTCTCGAAAGGACGGAACTTGCCCCCGTCAGCCTCGGCAAGACGAGGTTTGATCTCTGGATATTCACTCATTGAAGGAATCTTCCACGGCTCGGAGCCATTACCGAGGAATCCCTCGGAAAGGAGCAGGACAGGTGTCATATGCTCCATAGCGATCTTGGCCGCCGTGAACGCGGCATCAAAACAATGCGCCGGAGAGTGTGCGGCCATCACGACCATAGGGCTCTCGCCGTTGCGTCCGTAAAGAGCCTCGTTAAGGTCAGCCTGCTCTGTCTTGGTAGGCAAACCGGTGCAAGGACCGCCACGCTG
>CAVKYA010000219.1:0-4796 GCA_963660255.1 Bacteroidaceae bacterium
TGTCCAGATCTTGGCGGTGCCGGACACAAGATCGGTCGCCACGCACAGGAACGGAATCGGAAGGTCGTAGAAATCAGTCACATCCTGATAACCCACGGAAAGCGAGCTGAATATGTTGTTGACATTCTGGCCATAGACCATTCCAGAAGGAAGACTTCCCAGAAGGTTGTCCTTCACCATATTCGTCGCATCAGCCTCACCCGCTCCGAAATGGATGTCATCTACCCTGCGGGTATATTGCTGGTCAGACTCTTTCATCTGCATATATTCATTCCTGTCATAGAAGAACGGGAAGGACAGGACATATTTTTCCTTATATTTGATCGCTGAATATGACAGATAGTCCCTCGGGACCTTGTCGCTCAAAGCCATATCCCAATCAATGTCACGGATTATTGAGTCCAGCTGCTCAGCATCATACCCCAAGGCATAGATGCCTCCGACAAGGCCGCCCATACTGGTCCCCATCACGACATCGACAGGCATTCCTATAGACTCCAGATATTTGATCACCCCGACGTGGGCCGCACCCTTGGCTCCGCCTCCGCTGAGCACCAAGGCAACGGTCGGACGGTGACGCTCCGTCCTGATCGAGTCCAGTTTATGTTTGATCTTTTCAACCCTTAGGTCTTTCATCTCACGTCTGGCATCCAGCACCGAATGCGGGACCTGGGCCATAGACGCGAACACCGAGACGGCCATCACGGCCAACGATGCCACTAACTTACCGATTTTCGTTTCCATAGTCATTCACAGATTTATATTCATTTATTTCTATGCTCTCCGGCCAGCATCCCGCAGGCGGCGAGTATGTCCTCCCCTCTGGAAGCCCTTATCGTACAAGTGATTCCGTGGTTGGAGAGTCTGTCCCTGAAGCGTTCCATAATGATCTGCGGAGTCGTCTCGAACGGAGCGTCCGGAATCTTGTGGAAGCGGATCAGGTTGACCCTGCACTCCAACCCGCGAAGCAACCGGATAAGAGCGTCGGCGTGCCGTTTGTCGTCGTTCAGACCGGCGAACATCGTATATTCAAAGCTGACCCTGCGCTGACCTGTGAAGTCATATTCACGGATCATTTCAATCACTTCCTGTACCGGCCAGGCCTTCTGCACCGGCATCATCTCCGCCCTTTCGTCCGGGAACGGGTTGTGGAGGCTGACGGCAAGGTGGCAGCGGGTCAAATCGAGGTATTTCCTCAGGTTCGGAAGCACTCCGATCGTTGAGAGTGTGATGCGTTTCGGGCTCCAACCGAATCCCCAGTCCGCGGTCAGCACCTCGATGGCTTTCATCACGTTGCCGAAGTTGTCAAGCGGCTCGCCCATACCCATAAACACGGTGTTCGTCAGCTCCGCGGCCTCGTCGATGGCGATGAACTGGGAAAGGATGTCCGCCACGGTGAGATTGCCGTGGAATCCCTGACGACCTGTCATACAGAACTTGCAGCCCATCCGGCAGCCGGCCTGCGAGGATACGCAAAGCGTCTTTCTGTCATCATCGGGAATCATCACCGCCTCGACGGCGTTGCCATCCCCCACTGGGAAAAGGTATTTCTTCGTGCCGTCGGAGGAGACCTGACAAGCGGAAGGGAGGGTGACTCCGAAGGAATATTCCTCCTTAAGCCTCTCGCGCCCGATCTTTGAGATGTTGGTCATCTCGTCTATGCTCCGGACCTTGCGCCCGTACATCCACTGGGCGATCTGCTTGCCGGTGAAGGCAGGCAGACCGACTTTCAAAGCTATTTCCTTCAGTTCATCAGGGGTCTTTCCCAACAGTTGCTCACGCATATCTTTCATTTGAATTTTCTACTACAAATTTAGTGAAAAATAACGCCGGATTGGACGTAATTTTATATCTTTGTCACAAAGGCGACATCTTTTCGCCCAAATTAACAAACTATTTATTTAACATTATGGCAAAAGAGGTAGAGGGAAAGGCCACAGACACCGGCGCCGCAAAACTCAAGGCGTTGCAGGCCACGATCGACAAGATTGAGAAAGACTACGGGAAAGGAACGATCATGAAGCTGGGGGAACAGCCACAATGGGACGTGCAGGTCATTCCGAGCGGTTCCGTCGCGCTTGACCACGCGCTCGGGATCGGAGGTTATCCGCGCGGAAGGATCGTGGAGATCTACGGTCCGGAATCCAGCGGTAAGACCACTCTGGCGATCCATGCGATCGCGGAGGCGCAGAAACAGGGCGGCATCGCGGCGATGATCGACGCGGAGCACGCATTCGACAGAACTTACGCGAAGGCTCTCGGAGTGAATCTGGAGACTTTGCTCATCTCCCAGCCGGACAACGGCGAGCAGGCGCTTGAGATCGCCGACAACCTGATCCGTTCGGGAGCGATTGACATCGTGGTGGTTGACTCCGTCGCCGCGTTGACTCCGAAGGCGGAGATCGAGGGCGAGATGGGAGACAACAAGGTCGGACTCCAGGCAAGGCTGATGAGCCAAGCCCTGAGAAAACTGACCGCGAACATCGCCAAGACGAACACCTGCTGCATATTCATCAATCAGCTGAGGGAGAAGATCGGCGTGATGTTCGGCAACCCTGAGACCACGACCGGCGGAAACGCATTGAAGTTCTATGCTTCCGTCCGCATCGACGTGCGCAAGACCACCCAGCTCAAGGACGGTGACGAGGCTCTCGGAAACCGCACACGTGTCAAGGTGGTTAAGAACAAGATGGCTCCGCCGTTCAAGAAAGCGGAGTTCGACATCGTGTTCGGCGAGGGCATCTCCCACGCCGGAGAGATTCTTGACCTTGGTGTTGAATATGGGATCGTGGGCAAGAGCGGTTCTTGGTTCAGCTACGGCGACCAGAAACTCGCCCAAGGACGCGAGGCCACCAAGCAGCTTCTCAAGGACAACCAGGAACTCTGCGACGAGATCGAGGCAAAAGTTCGCGAGGCTTTGAAGAACGTGAAGGACTAAGCGTCCTCACGTTCCTCAGCTATAACCTTATTGTAGCATTCACGGCACAGGGGCTCGTAGGCATCCTTTTCTCCAAGGACCACGAGCTCCGTGTTGTGTGATAGCCTGTGTGAGTGGTTGGCAAGATTTCCGCACCTGACGCAGATCGCGTGGACTTTGCGGACTTCCTCGGCGACGGCCATAAGGTAAGGCATCGGGCCGAAAGGTTTTCCGAGGAAATCGGTGTCAAGGCCGGCGATGATCACACGGATTCCTCGATTTGCAAGTTCCTGAGCCACATCCACAAGCGACATATCATAGAACTGAGCCTCGTCAATCCCGACAACCTGGACCTCCGGACCGACGTTCAGCATCTCTTTTGGATCCTTGACGGAATGGCACGGAATCTTGTGGAAGTCGTGCGAGACAACGTCGTCCTCTGAATATCTTGTGTCGATTGTCGGCTTGAAAATCTCGATCCTGAGGTTGGCGAACTTCGCCCTGCGGATCCTGCGGATCAGTTCTTCTGTCTTGCCGGAGAACATTGAGCCGCAAATGACTTCAATACATCCAGTTTTTTTTATGTTTTCTGAAAACATTTCGTTAGATTTGTTGAAATAATCAATAACACTCGCAAACCCGCGCGGCGCAGCATTGTTTCCGTTCTTCGGGTTTGTCAGGCAAAGATAGTATTTTTATGGGAAACATCGACGAAAAAAGGCTTTCCGCACTGCTGGAAAGGATTGGCAAGATAAAGGTGGAGCTGGAGGCTCTTGAGAATGAGGTACGTGGGCTTGGCGAGGTCGCTGAGGTCACTGAGCCGACACATTCGGTCGCTGAGCCTGTCGAAGTGACCGAACCAACCATCGAAGCGATAGAAGTCTCCTCCACGCCAATAGACGATGCGCCGATCGAAATCGACATCCAGGACATCGACATTCCGCCGATCGTTGAAGATCCGGCGCCGGAGTACACCGTCGCTTCGGTCGCTTCGGCAAGCTCAGCGACCGAGAATATTCCGGCCGCCGAGACAATAGCCCCGGTCGCTGAGGCAACACCTTCGGTCACTGAGCCTGTCGAAGTGACCCTCCCAACCGAAGCGCCTGCCTCTGAGCCCGCAGAAGCGACCACAGGTATCGAAACTCCGGTCGCTGAGCCTGTGGTTCGACAGGACTCACCAACCTTCGAAGCGACTGTCCCATCAGAGAGCCAGCCTATAGACGACCTCCCATTCGGAGACGACCTTCCTATTGAGACAGAGGAAGAGCCTCTGTTCAAAGCCGATGAGCCGGAGCCGCCACAAAAGCCAAGAAAAGCGATCGTGGACAGCACCAAAGCCGAGACCGCGGTTATGGATGTGATGGCCGACAACCAGGCCTGGAGAACGGACCGTCCGGGACTTCAAGTCAAGAATGTAATCAGTGCCATCTCACTGAACGACAGAGTATTGCTGATCAACGTTCTGTTCAAGGAGGATCCGCTGCTGTTCCAAAGCACGATCAGCGCCTTCAACGCGATGACCACCCTTGACGAGGCTGTGTCCTACATCCAGACGAACTTCCCGGAATGGGATCTGAACTCGGAGCCTGTTTACAGGCTGATGATGGCCGTGCGCAGAAAACTTCGTTAAAATCCCACGTAGGGAAAGATCGACCAGATTAACGGTATTTGTGTTGCCGTCAATTCGAGTGTCTCACCCGATAAAGCCCAAAACAGACTATGCCAGGAATCCTTTATATAGTGCCGACCCCTGTCGGCAATCTGGACGATATGACCTTCAGGGCCGTGCAGGTGCTGAAAGACGCCGACTTGATCCTCGCTGAGGACACAAGGACCAGCAGCGTCCTGCTCCACCGCTACGACATCCACGGCAAACTCC
>CAVKYA010000220.1:0-4757 GCA_963660255.1 Bacteroidaceae bacterium
TTGATGGACAAACTGATGGTCGTCGGCCTTGCCAAACGTATGGAACTCGTGATCAGGGTGAACGATCCTTATCCGCTGTTCCTTGACCGCAACTCTCAGGCGTTGAAAGTCCTGATGCACATCCGTGACGAGGCGCACCGTTTCGGAATCACATTCCATCGCAGCCTCAGAAGCAAAGCCCAGATCCAAAGCGCTTTAAGAGAGATCAAAGGTATCGGAGAACAGACCGAGAAACGACTCCTTATGCACTACGGCTCAGTCGCCCGCATCGCCGCCACGACTCCCGAGGATCTCTCCAAACTCGTCTCCCCGTCCCTTGCCGTCAAGATTCTTAACGCGCTCAATTCGGAAGGTAATTAGGGAACTCGCCGTTATTTTTGTCGGAGGTGTTTTCTTTTTGAGGTAATTCAGTGCCGATGAAGTTGAAGATAAATCCCTGGTATGCGCAATTCCCGTTTTTGAGTCGTTTTTCGCTAAGGCTTTCAAGAGCCACAATATTATCATTGTCGCATTTTACCAAGATATTATCGATTAGAAAAAATACAGGAGTATTGATTGAAAAGAGTTTGTCGTTTTTGTTGATCTCAATCTGTGGAACTTCTGTAAGGGTTACATTCTCCCAATAATTACGCCAGTACCATATTTTGATGTCTTTAATTTTGCCATCCAGTATGTTAAAATAAATGTCTTTGGTAATACAACCTATAAGCGGCACTTGCTTGTAATTACCATTCTCGCATTTTTCGAAGCCACCCGCTTTGACCGTCCACCAGCCATCAGTTAAATCTGTTGCGGAATCCACCATAATCTCAGCGGAAAATTCCTCAGAAGTCATTATGTCCTCTTCCAGCGGCTCCTCACCTTCAATGTTGCAGGACACAAGCAAGCATAAGGATGCCACTAACGCCGTAAATAATGAAAATGTTTTTCTCATTGCTCTGTAGGTTTAAAATTAGTCGGTGTTACTATAATTATTTGCTATAATGTACATTGATTTGCGTGCAAGATAGCAATTTTTTTTGTAATCATATAGAAGTTGACTAAATATTTGCTTCATTGCGTGATATTTAAATGATTAGGAAATATTCTTTTGTGATTGTGTCGATATCTTGTGGCATCTGTGAATATGTCAGCACACTTGGAACTGTAAATCGATTGTTATCAAGCATATGTCACTCTAGGTGCGCGGCGTTTTTCACACTTGAGAGAGGACGATGCCCACAGAACGCGCTGTAACAAGGGGGCGGCCTCCCAGGTGCGTTAAAATATTCACACCCGGAGTGGCAAACCGTTGTTTGCCAAGCAAATGAAGTTCTAGGTGTGAGGCGATGCCACGGAAAGGGATGCAACTCCTTATCAATGGTGGTGTGGCACCAGTTGACTATCAACCAGTTGCAAAACGCCGGCCTCTCTTTTTGACTACCAGTATTATGCAATATGTTAATAATAAGCGAATTTGCGATCACGGCCTTTATGTCTGGCCTAAATGACAGAGCATTAGTCGTCAGGAATGCTGACCGAATGCCTCCGTTGAGAGTAAAGCGGCGATCACTATGAGCGAAACAGCGATGGCGGCGTAAGGTAATGCTCCTCAAAGGGTAGTATGTACATTGAATAGAGATTATGTACATTGAGCAGAGATCTTGTTCTGGAGAATAAACCATCTCTGTAAGAATGTCCGCTGAAACGGCATTCTGCCGGAGAAACGTGCGATATCATCAGTTTGTCCGAGGAAGAGGGCTATTGCCGGACAAGACTCTATTGTTTAGAAAACCGGAGGACTTCTCCCTCTTATGAGAAAGAGAAGGAGCCATATATGAACAGACTGAATTTTGTCTATTGATTTGACATTAAAGTGATTACGTTGTGATAAACATTTCGGTGACAATGATTGTCCATTGACAACTTATTTGCAATCGTGGCCAACAGCTATAATTACCATTTTTTCATAAAACAATTGTATATGAAAAAACGATTATCTTTGTAAGTTCAAGCTTTGAAAGTCAAAATAATGCGTAAAGCATCGCTGTTATGAAACGAGTGCTGATAGTGACATATTACTGGCCGCCGTCCGGGGGGTCCGGAGTGCAGAGGTGGGTCAAGTTTACTAAATACCTGCCTTCTGTCGGCTGGCAGCCTGTCGTCTATACTCCTGAGAATCCGGAGCTGACGACGATTGACAAGACCTTGGCGGCGGAGATTCCGCCTGAGGCCGAGATTGTCAAGAATCACATTTTCGAGCCGTACGGGATTTACCGGAAGCTGATGGGGAAGGGGAGCACGACCGACCTCAAGACATTGACCGCCGCAAATGCCGTCAAGGATGAGGTCAATCCTATCAACGGGCAGAAAAAGAACTGGAAACAGAAGTTGTCTCTGTTCATCAGAGGAAACTTCTTCATTCCTGATCCTCGTGTGATGTGGGTTCGTCCGTCGGTCCGTTTCCTTAAGAAATACCTTGAGGAGCATCCGGTTGACGCTATTGTCACTACAGGGCCGCCTCAGTCGATGCATCTTATTGGATTGAGGCTCTCACAGGCCACTGGAATACCTTGGGTCGCCGATTTCCGTGATCCGTGGACAAAGATGTTCTATTTCAAGCATCTGGGTCTGACTTCCTGGGCGGAGAAAAAACATCATAGACTTGAACAGTCCGTTCTGGACGGGGCCACAAGGGTGATCGCTGTCTCTCCTTTGGTTCAGGACGAGTTCAAGGCGATGACTGACACACCGGTTGAGTTGATAACGAACGGTTACGATGAAGAAGACTTCAAGAAGAACGTGGAGTTGGACGAGAACTTCAACATCACCCACACCGGACTGTTCGCCTCGGACGGCAATCCTGAGACCCTTTGGAAGGTTCTGGCTCGGAAATGCGATGAGGATGAGGAGTTCAGAAGGTCGTTGAGAATCAGGCTGGTGGGAAAGACGGACAGAGAGATCACGGATTCAATCGAGGCCGCCGGGCTCGGGGGCAACCTCAAAGACTTTGGCTATCAGAATCACGAAACGGCTGTCAGAGAGCAGCTTAACGCCTCAATTCTGATCCTGCCGCTTAGGAAGGAACCTGAATATCGAGCCGTCCTTCCCGGAAAACTTTTTGAATATCTTGCCTCACGCCGCCCGATTCTTGGAATCGGCCAGATAGACGGGGCGATGGCCAGAATTGTCAGCGAGACCGCTTCCGGAGTGGTTTATGATTGGGATGACGAAAAGAAGATCCGGACTTGGATTGATTTCTGTTGGGAGGAGTTCAAGAATGATGAACTTCACGACAACACCTCGGACATCTCACGGTTCACGCGTCGCAATCTGACGGCTAAACTGGCTGAACTGCTGAATCAGATAACTAAGAAACAGTTTTGATTTGTTATAAACGTTCATTGAGGACAGATCAAAACAACTTCAAAAATAATATTTATTGATTATGGACAAGACTTTGATGAGGAAGATTGGAATATATGCCGGGATCGTGGTGCTGTTTCTGGTGCTGGCCTACGGTTTCGTACCGGAGGTGCTGACTGGCAAGGTGGTCAATCAGAGCGACATCACCGGCTATAGGAGTATGTCGCAGGAGGCCGTGACGTGGAACAACGCTCATCCTGATGACCCGACGCATTGGACGGAATCTATGTTTGGAGGAATGCCGACGACCTCGTTTATGCCATCGAGTGACGGGGACTGGACGCAGTCGTTGTATAATCTTCTGATGAAAGGGAAGAGGCCGGCCAACTGGCTGTTTATTTCCTTGCTGGGAGCGTTTCTGCTGATGCTCTCGCTTGGTGTGGACAAGGTTCTGGCCATCGGCGGGGCGGTAGCCATCACGTACTGCTCGTACAACTTCCAGATCATTCAGGTTGGGCACAACACCAAGATGCAGGCGATAGCGTTTCTGCCTTGGGTGCTCGCGGCTGTGATATTCACTTACCGCTCGGCACTTCGTCCTTGGCTGGGTTCGGCCCTTCGACAGGCTCAGGGACCGAACAATGTGGTCGCTGAGCCTGTGGTTCGACCTGGCTCACCAACCATCGAAAAGTGCGCGGTCGCTGAGCCTGTGGTTCGACTGAGCTCACCAACCATCGAAGCGACTTCCGCGAAAGGCTGGAAATCCTGGCTCCCGAAAACCCTGCTCGGAGCCGTCCTGTTCGGTTTCGCCTTGAGTTTTCAGATCAAGGCCAACCATCAGCAGATCACTTACTATCTGGCGATAATGATCGTAATTTATGCGCTGTACGTGTTCTTGAGGGTCTGCTTTGGCAAAGCGGATCACTTCGACAAGCTCAGTGACCGGACTGAGTCGTCCGATGGGACGGTCGTTTCGACAGGCTCAACGACCGTTGGCAGAGAAACAGTAACCGCAGACTCTTCCTCCCGCAAAAGTGCTCTCGGCCGTTTCTTCGCCGCCAGCGCACTGCTTCTGGTCATAGGCTTCATCGGAATCGGAACCAACACCATCAAGCTCGCCCCGCTTTATGAATATACCAAACACACGATGCGAGGCGGCTCCGAACTCTCTCATCCGGAGGGAGGTGAAATCAACAATTCCGGCCTCCAGCTGGACTACGCCACGGCCTGGTCCTACGGTTGGGAGGAACTTCCTAACCTGATGATTCCGAACTTCAACGGAGGATCGTCAGCGGGATCAGTCAACCCTGACAAATCCGAAGTCGTGAAACTGTTCCGTCAGGCCGGACAAGGCAATGCGAACGAAATCGCCAAGTCCCTGCCACTTTACTGGGGACCTCAGCCGTTCACGG
>CAVKYA010000221.1:0-4722 GCA_963660255.1 Bacteroidaceae bacterium
CTTGAAAGGCACCCGGTTTTAGTGGATGTTTTATGCGATTTATGAAAGAAGGGTCACTTCGACAGGCTCAGTGACCACACGTTTCGGTTGCTGAGCTTGTCGAAGCACCGAAGCATCAAAGTGCCAAAATACACAAAATCCTCTACGCTCTGTTGCTGAGCCTGTCGAAGCACCGAAGCATCGAAGCGCCCGACTCATTCAAAAATATAAAAACAATGAACTTATTCGACGTATATAGCCTTTTCGACGTGACTCCCGTCAAAGCCAAAGGCACCAGAATCTGGGATGACAAAGGTCAGGAGTACCTTGACCTCTACGGAGGCCACGCCGTAATCTCAGTCGGCCACTGCCACCCGAAATATGTGGCCGCCATCACTGACCAGCTGAACAAGATCGGCTTCTACTCCAACAGCGTGAAGAACCCGCTTCAGGTAGAGCTGGCAAGGAAAATCGGAGAACTCTCTGGACTGGAGAACTACTCCCTCTTCTTGATCAACTCGGGAGCCGAGGCCAACGAGAACGCCCTCAAACTGGCCTCTTTCCACACCGGAAAGGACCGGATGATAGCCTTCAAGGGAGCCTTCCACGGAAGGACCTCTGGAGCCGTGGCCGTTACCGACAACCCGAAATATTCAGCACCTTTCAACTCACATCACAATGTCACCTTCTTGCCTCTGAATGACATAGAGGCTGTGAAAGCGGAACTTGCCAAGGGTGATGTCGCCGGAGTGATCATCGAGGGGATTCAGGGAGTCGGCGGAATCGTGATACCGGACGATCAGTTTATGAGAGACCTGCGTCAGGCCACCAAGGATGCCGGCGTGGTTCTCATTCTGGACGAGATTCAGAGCGGTTACGGCCGCAGCGGCAAGTTCTTCGCTCATCAGTGGGTCGGAATCAAACCGGACATCGTCACGATGGCCAAAGGAATGGCCAACGGCTTCCCTATAGGCGGAGTTCTGATCTCTCCTGAGTTCGAGGCCACCAAAGGAATGCTCGGCACGACATTCGGCGGCAACTACCTTGCGATGGCCGCCGCGAACGCCGTTGCTGACATATTCAAGGAAGAGAATCTCGTCGCGAACGCATTCGAAGTGGGAGAGTATCTCAAGAACTCCATTCCGGCCTCTCCGAGGATTAAGGAGGTGCGTGGTCGAGGCCTTATGGTCGGCATCGAATTCAATGAGCCGATCGCGGAGATCAGAGGTCGCCTCCTCTACGAAAAGCACATATTCACAGGCGTTTCTGGCAAGAATATGATCCGCCTTCTTGCCCCGCTCACCCTCACCAAGGCGGACGTTGACATATTCATTAACGCATTGAAGGAAGTATTATGAGAAGTTTTTTTCACGTTGGCGACATAGGCGACCTCGGCAAGGCGCTTGAAGAGGCGAAGCAGGTCAAGGCGACTCCGTTCGCCTGGCAGAATCTGGGCAGGAACAAGACGATCATCCTGATTTTTTTCAACAGCAGCTTGCGCACCAGACTTAGCAGTCAGAAAGCGGCTATGAATCTGGGAATGAACTCGATAGTGCTCAATGTCAACGGCGATAGCTGGAAACTTGAGACCGAGATGGGCGTGGTGATGGACGGCGACAAGCCGGAGCACCTGCGCGAGGCGATCCCTGTCATCGGCAGCTACTGCGACATCATCGGAGTGCGCTCCTTCGCCGGCTTGGAGGACAAGTCCTTCGACTACAACGAGACCATTCTCAAGCAGTTCATTGAATATTCCGGCAAACCTGTCATCAGCCTCGAATCGGCCACGGTCCACCCGTGCCAGGCCTTCGCGGACCTCATCACGATCAATGAATATAAAAGCGTGGCTCGCCCGAAGGTGGTTCTGACCTGGGCTCCTCATCCGAGGGCTCTGCCTCAGGCTGTGCCTAACTCGTTCGCTGAATGGATGAATGCCGCTGATGTGGATTTCGTGATCACCCAGCCGGAAGGCTATGAACTTGATCCTCAGTTCGTCGGCAACGCCCGTGTGGAGTATGACCAGATAAAGGCCTTTGAAGGAGCCGATTTCATCTACGCCAAGAATTGGTCCTCAGTCTCACATTATGGTCAGATACTCAGTCAGGACCGTGCGTGGACAGTCGGTGCAAGGCAGATGGCCGTCACCAACAACGCTTACTTTATGCACTGTCTCCCTGTGCGAAGGAATATGATCGTGACCGACGAGGTAATAGATTCGCCTCGCAGCATTGTCATCCCCGAGGCCGCCAACCGAGTTGTCTCCGCTCAAGTCGTGATGAAACGAATGCTGGAGGATCTTCAGTAAACTTTTTGAATATGATAAAAGATTCGTTGAATATAATTAAGGTTGGAGGAGCGATCGTGGAGAACGAGGAGTCTCTGCAAGCTCTCCTGATGTCGTTCTCAAGCCTGAAAGGTCGGAAGATTCTCGTTCACGGCGGCGGCAAGATCGCCACTGAGGTGGCCGCCAGGCTTGGGGTTGAAACCCAGATGATAGACGGACGCCGGATTACCAGTGCGGAGATGCTCAAGGTCGTCACGATGGTTTATGGCGGCCTTGTCAACAAGAATCTGGTCGCTCGTCTGCAAGCCCTTGGAGTGAATGCCATAGGTCTCACAGGTGCTGATCTCAATCTGATAATGAGCGTGAAGAGACCAGTCCAACCGATCAACTTCGGCTATGTCGGCGACATCAAGTACGTCAACGCCAAGGCTTTGGAAAATCTTCTTGAGTCCGGTGCCGTGCCTGTTCTCGCCCCGCTGACCCACGACAAGGAAGGCTCGATGCTGAACACCAACGCCGACACCATCGCCTCGTCCGTCGCCCAGGCCCTCGCCTCAGTCTATGACGTGACCCTGACATATTGCTCGTCCACCCCCGGCGTGATGAAGGACCTGAACAACCCGTCGAGTGTGATTCCGACCATAACCAGTTCCGATTTCGCCCCGATGGTCGCCGACGGCACCATCTCCGAAGGCATGATCCCGAAACTCCAGAACGCCTTCGATGCCATAAACTCCGGCGTCTCCCGAGTAGTAATCACCTCCGCCTCAGCCCTGGATTCCGGCACCACCATAATGGCCGACCCCGAGACTGACGACTAGGCTTCCACCCAGCTTCATCGCCCGCTATGTCCCCGAAATGGACTCCGGGCCGCCAACGTGACAGATCCGTGAAAGTCACCTATACTTTCCCGGTGATATTCAAATTGAAGTAGGGGTTTTATGCTTCCGGTGCGAGACGGCTGAGGAATGAACTGCGGAGGAAGCGGATCTTGTCATCGGCGAAGCGGACCTTGCAGGAGCCGGTGTCACTGATTTCGAGCACTTCGCCTTGGCCAAAGATCCTGTGGAACACGGTGTCACCGACGGCGATGCTGTCGGCTCTGTCCACATCATCGGGACTGTCGGAGGTCTCGTCAAGATTCTCGTTGGCGATCTGTTCCTGAAGTCTGCGCCAAAGCGCCTCATCCATAGCACCTTCAGTGACAAAGAGGTCTCGTTTGATCTCGGCGATGAACCTTGACGGAAGCTTCTGCTGCTGAGCCTGGACGTCGTAGCCTTCGGACTCGGTCAGGAAGAGGCACTTCTCAGCCCTCGTCGCGGCGACATACATCAACCTCCTTTCCTCCTCAAGCGCGGTCCTCTTACGTTCCCGGATGCTTCTGGCGTTCGGGAATATTCCGTCGCTCAGTCCGATGATGAACACGTAAGGGAACTCCAGCCCTTTGCTCTGATGGATGGTCATCAGCCGCACCTTGTTGGTCTCTTTCCGGTAGTCTGCGTTTGTATAGAGTGCGATGTCCTGAAGATAGTCGTAGAGCGGAAGCTGCTCCCATTCCGTGTGCTCGCTTTCGTAAAGCCTTATGGAATCAACCAGTTCCGTGATGTTCTCCAGACGCTGCTCGTCATTGTCGTCGCGATATTCCTGCTTCAGGCCGGTCTTTTCGAGGATATATTCAAGCATCGCGCAGACTCCCATTGAATATGCCCTTGAGCGGCATTCCTCGATCAGCGCCACGAACTCGTGAAGCGCATCACGGTTCAGTTTCTGGTCATCAAGGTGGTTTTTCAACGCCTGATAGAGAGTCGTTCCTTCTCGCGAGGCGTAAGCCGTTATCAGTTCGAGTGTTACCTTGCCGACTTTCCGCGACGGCGTGTTGATCACTCGCTCAAAAGCCAGATCGTCATCCGAAGCGACGAGCCTAAGGTAGCTGATGCAGTCCTTGATCTCCATCCTCTCGAAGAACCGCACTCCGCCCCACATCACATACGGGATGTTCGCGCGGATGAGAGCCTGCTCGATGAATCTGGAGAGATGCGCCGCGCGGAAAAGCACCGCGAAATCTGAATATGCCGCCTCGCCATTGTCGAGTCTCCGGAGAATCTCCTGGCAGATCCACTGCGCCTCCTGCCGTTCGTCTGTGGCGTGGAAATGCACGATCTTCTCTCCCTCGCCACGACGGGTGAACATCCGTTTGTCTATCCTGTTCTTGTTGTTGACTATGATTGAGTTGGCCACGTTCAGGATCCCCGGAGTCGAGCGGTAGTTCTCGTCCAAAATGATGTCCTTGTCCGCCCTGAAAGCCAGAAATCTGTCCGGCTTGGCTCCTCTCCACTCGTAGATAGACTGGTCCGGATCACCGACGATGAACAGGTTTCCGCACTTCTCGGACAGCGTTTCCACAATCTCCCAATCCCCGGCGTTGCAGTCCTGCGCCTCGTCCAGCATCACATAGTTCA
>CAVKYA010000222.1:0-4716 GCA_963660255.1 Bacteroidaceae bacterium
TTGACTCTCAGTGGAATAGCGATGCAGGCCGCCCAGTCCAGCCGTCCGGCCTCCTGCTGCGACCACCTGTTCAGCCATATTCTTGATATGACCCATCATCGCTTCAACGGCAAACTCCAGTCGCACGGATTCCAGGTCGCTATAGGCACTCTGACGATGTGCGCCGTGTTCGACGAGCTGTTCAAGATGGATCTCAGCAAGATCGACGTGGACGCTTGCGTGAAGGCCTGGCCTACGCTTGAGCAGGAGCAGGAGAGGGCTCTTGAGATATTCAAGAATTTCCCTGCGCCGAAGCTTGGCTACACGGAGATCACCAAGAAATATGACGACGCGGCCACAGTCCGTGAGCAACTTACAAAGGTGAAGGAAGGCTGGCCTGAGCTCAAAAAGAAGCTTCAGGGGCAGGTATATTCCTTCGCCAAGATGCAGGATCTGATGAAGAAGGCCGGCGCGCCGTACGATCCTTCGATGATCGGCGTGACCCGCGAGATGCTAAAGAATATGTTCCCGAAGGTTCAGCTGATGCGTTTCCGCTTCAATGTGCTTGACCTTGCGAAGAGGGGAATGTTCTACGATCAGCTCGTTGAGGCGGTCTTCGCTCCCGGTGCCGCTTGGGATCTGACTAAAGAAGTTTAATATGACAGTGCGTGGAACGGGTGTCCGAGGCTTTGCGAAAGGCCGTGCGTTCGTGGTCAAAGACTGCGGGCAAAGGAACCCGTTCGAGGACATCCCGCCCGGCAGCGTTCTGGTTGCCGAGCGGCTGTCGCTGTCAGATTCCACGCTGATTGATTTCCGCAATGTAGTCGGAATAGTCACCCAGGAGGAAGACGTTGACGGTCAGGTATGTGTCCTTGCGAAAGGCATCGGCATTCCGGCCATAGTTGGTATCGCCGACTTTTTCAAAGAGATAGTGACAGGAGACCGTCTCCTGATCTGGAACTTGGATCTGATGGTCAATCCAGATCTTGACACCACAATCGCCTATGAGAAAGCCCGTTCCGAAGCCGATTCCCAGCTCAGTCTCGACCTTCCGCACTCTACGTATTATTAATAAAAACCGAAATGGTACAGGAGAAGGCCATTTGGTGTACCAACCGCCTTTAAATTAGGCTTTGGTACAGCAAAGGCCTTTTTGGCGTACCAAATACATAATGGAGAACCGGAGCATCCTGCATCGGTCAAAGGTCAATCGGTCGCTGAGCCTGTCGAAGCACCGGTCACTTCGGCAGGCTCAGTGACCGGGGAAAGTGTAAAGTTTCTTTACAGTCGGTGTTAAATTTCTTTACACTTTCTGAAAACGAAAATATTGCTAAAACATTTATAAATAATTGATTGCGTGATTTGGCACGAAAGTGGTTCGGCGAAAATGCTGGTTTATTAACGTAAGTAATATGTCAAGCACGTATCTGAAGTTCCTGTCGAGGAACAAACTTTACACTTTCATCGAGGTTTTCGGACTGTCGGTGGCGTTGGGATTTGTCATTCTGCTGGCATCGTATGCCAGGACCGAGTTCAGTGTCGGGGCTGATCAGCCGCTTTCCAAGCAGCTGTATGTTGTCGGGGCTGGAGACTCTTTTGGAATGACGCTCGGAACCTCCGAGGAGTTTTTTCCGTCAATTCCGGAGATTAAAGGCTGGACCAGGATTGTGGACGGAAACGAGAGTGACATTATGGTCGGTGATGACTATTATAAGGCTGTGGAAGCATCGCTTGACACGAATTTCTTCAAATATTTTGACTATCGCCTTACCGGTTGCCCGAAGGACAAGGTCTTGGAGAACGAGGACGATGTGATCCTCTCTGAGTCATTCGCAAAGAAAGTGTTTGGGAATGAGGATCCTATAGGCAGGACATTAAATTCAGGCGAGAATAGGTTCACGGTTGTCGGAGTTATGGAGGATTTCGGTCCTACCGACATCTTCAAGCCTGCCGACATATTCACAAGCATCAAGTTGGCACAGAAGAATTTTGCCTGGATGGACAATTTCGGCAACACGATTCCGATCGCGAAGCTTGACGAAGGAGCCGATGTCGAAAAAGTTCGTGAGGATCTTCTGAATAAATATCTGGGCTATTGGAGTTTCTATAAGGCCGATAATTCCGATAATGCCTTTTTGTGGGGTGCGAGCGTGACGAGGCTTGACAAGGCCTATTTTTCAGATAATGAAGCCTGGAGCTGTCTAAGGAAAGGAGACAGAAAACAGGTGGAGTTGCTGTTCATCGTGGCTTTGGTGCTGCTGGTCTCAGCCATATTTAATTACATCAATCTGACAGTCGCACAGACGGGAAAGCGCGCCAAGGAAATGGCCACCAGAAGGTTGCTTGGCGAAAGTTCAAGGAATATAGTTTCGAGGTATATAGCCGAGTCATTTGCCTTTACAGTCGGATGCTTCGCTGTCGGCTGTCTGCTGGCATATTTGTGCAAACCGTTCTTTGACAGGATTTTGAGTACTGACATTGTGCTGACTCCGGACTTGGTTACAGTGCTTTGGACCGTGCTTGCGTTGGTTGTCATCTCTGTGGTCTCCGCGCTTCTTCCGGCTATGCTTGTGTCCCGGTTCAAGCCGATTGATGTTGTGAAAGGTGAGTTCCGCTTCAAGAACAAGATGATCTTCGGCAAGGTGTTCATCGTGCTTCAAGGTGTGTTCAGCACCATTCTGATCGCGATGGCCATCACGATGACGGCTCAGGTCAACTACCTTGTGAACCTTCCTGTCGGCTACGATACCAAGGATATCATACAAGTGACATCCAACACATTGGGCTATACGAGAGGGCCACAGGAGGCTCTCCAAAGCAAACTGAAGGCATTGCCTCAGGTTACGGACGCCGGGCTTGCGATAAGTACTCCCGTGTCTTGCGGAGCCAATGGCATTCACGATGAGAGCAAGGAGAAATTGATAGGTTGGATGCGTATGTCCCAGTTGGACACGACTTCGCTCAGAATCCTTGGCTTCAAGGTGTTGGAGAAGTACAGCGAGTTGGCATCACCGAAGGTTATTCTGACTGAGACCTCCAAAAGGAACCTCGGAGTGACAGCGGAGCATCCGTACGCAGGCGGAAGCTACAGTGACGGTGAATATGAAATCTGTGGCATCGTGCCGGACTTCCGCGCCAACAACGCCCTGTTCGAGCCGATGGAGAATGAGCAGAACTCGATCCTCATCATCGATGAGAATTACCCGTATGCCTGCGTACAGATTCTTAAGATAACAGGTGATCGCTCCGAGGCGATGGCCGCCGTCAAGAACGTCTGCAAGGAATTTGCAAGGGAAACTATGGGAGTTCCGGTGGATATGAATGTGTTCTATCTTGATGATAAGTTGGTCGATGATCTTAAAGGCACAAAGAACACGATGCTGCTTGTGATTTCCTTTATGGTGATGGCGATCCTGATCTCGGCTCTCGGCCTGTTCGCGATGTCACTTTACTTCACAGAGCAGCAGAGTCGCCAGATCGCCGTCCGCAAGGTCTTCGGCGCAGAGGTCAGCTCCGCTGTCTGGACTCTCTCCAAGTCGTTTATGCTTATGAGCCTTGTGGCTGTCGTGCTTGCCGCTCCGTTCGCCGTCTGGGGAATAAACTACTATCTTCAGGGATTCTACACGAAGATCTCTTACCCTTGGTGGGCAATTGTCCTCGCGGCCTTGATCTCGCTTCTGATCTCATTCCTCTCCGTGGTTGGCCAGACCTATAGTGCCGCCACCAAGAATCCGGTCAAGACTCTGGGGCAGGATTAGGGGGTAAAACCACAACTTTTTACGTTTCTTATCAAAATTTACGTTTTTGTTCCCTATAATTGCGGGACAATGACTTGAACTATGATAGGAAACGTTACTTTTTATGATGTCCTCACCGCTTTGGGAGACCTCATTATGCCTCGCGAGTGCATCGTCTGCGGACGGCCTCTTGCCTTGCGCGAACTCCACCTCTGCATCGGATGCCTTGCCGATCTGCCACGGACATATTTCTCGAATATGCCGCACAACCAACTTGCCGACAGATTCAACTCCTTGATCCAACGTGATCTGGATGCGACCGGTGTTTTTGAGGAATATTCCTACGCCACCTCCTTGTTCTTTTACCGCTCGCAGACCGGCTACAGGCTGATCACCCAGAGGCTGAAATACCATTCCGACTATGCGGCAGGGCGTTATTTCGCCTCGATGCTCGGCCGTGAGATGGCAGCATCTACGATTTTCGCTGATGTGGATGCCGTGATCACGGTGCCTCTGCATTGGAGCAGGCTTTGGTCTCGGGGGCATAATCAGGCGGAGATCATCGCCAAGGTTCTGGCCGAAAGCCTTGGGGCGGATCTACGCACCGACATCCTTTACCGGTCCCGCAGAACCCGCACGCAGACAAAACTCTCGGTTGAGGGGAAAGCCCGCAATGTGTCAGGAGCGTTTCAGGTAAAGCGGATGAAAGCCATTCCTGAATATTCCCACATCCTTTTGGTGGACGATGTTTTTACGACCGGAGCGACGCTTCGTTCCTGCCAGAAGGCTCTGAGGACGGTTTTTCTGCCGCCTGTCCGCATCAGCGTGGCCACCCTTGCGTGTGTGGGAATGTAAGAAACCTTACTTTTGATTACAAATCGTAAGGATAAACGTTTTATGTGGACTTTTCGGCCAAAATATGTGTATTTTATACCATGAGACATGGGTTTATTAAAATAGACTAAAATTTTCCTTATTGTTTATAGGGTTGTGAATAAAA
>CAVKYA010000223.1:0-2091 GCA_963660255.1 Bacteroidaceae bacterium
GGTCTGCCGGACACAGGACTGCCTCTATGTCTTTGAGTTCAAGGTGGACAGCTCTGCGGAAGTGGCTTTGAAGCAGATTGACGACAAAGGGTATCTTATCCCGTACACGTTTGACGCGACCTACGCCACAAACAAAATGCGCTTAGTGAAGGTCGGTGTGAATATATCAACCAAAACCCGCACCATCGAGGATTGGAAAGTCGAAGAGACACAAGCTTGAACCGAATAAAGAATATGCGAAGAAAGGTGATTGACAGCAATATGAGCCGCACAGAGTCGAGGGAATATATTCCTAAATGAACTCGTCGCGCTCTTTGATGTCTTTGATGCGGAGCTGGAGGGTGGTGTTGCCGCGGTAGTAGTTCTCGACTATGGAGTAGCAGATGTCGAAGGGGTTGCCGGCCTTGATGTAGTCGTAGAACTCGGCCATATTGAAGGCTATGGCAGGGATTTGGTGGAACGGCTGTTTCTCGTCAATGAGATCGAGCTTCATATGGACACCGCCAGCGCCGACCTTGCGGCCGTTGCCGCCGTCGGAGACGTTCTCGGTCAGGAAGACCGGATTGGTATTGCCGGGGCCGAACGGCTGGAACTGCTTCAGAAGACGGAAGAACTTCGGAGTGATCTGGCTGAACTCCAGCTTTGCGTCGATGTCTGTCATCGGGGTCAGCATCTCCTCGGTGATCTTACCGGCGATGAACTTGTCGATTCTGCCGACAAACTCCTCCAAGTTGCCCTCTTTTAGAGTCAGACCGGCGGCATAAACGTGCCCGCCGAAGTTCTCAAGCAAGTCAGCGCAGCTCTCAATGGCCTCATAGAGATCGAATCCGGCCACACTGCGGGCTGACCCGGTGATGAAACCGTTAGACTTTGTCAGCACGATGGTCGGTTTGTAGAACGCCTCGACAAGGCGTGAGGCCACAATTCCGACAACGCCTTTATTCCAAGTCGGATTATAAACTATTGTGGCGGCATCAGTTGATAGGGCGGAGCCGTTCTGAACCATCTCAAGGGCCTCCTGGGTGATTTCCCGATCGATACTCTTGCGTTCATTGTTGTTATCGTTGATCTTCTCACCGATGATGGTGGCGATGTGGTCATCGGAAGCGGTCAGAAGCTCCACGGCCAGACGGCCGGTCTCCATCCTTCCCGCGGCGTTGATCCTCGGACCGATCTTGAACACGATGTCATCAATGGTAAGATGACCGAGTTCCAGTTTCGAGAGCGTCGCCATCGCGTGAAGACCCTTTCGCGGATTCTCGTTCAGCTGCTTGAGACCGAAGTGAGCCAGAACCCTGTTCTCCCCCACCATCGTAACAAGATCCGCGGCGATGCTCACCACCAGCAGATCCAGCAGCGGAATCAATGTCTCGAACGGAATGCCGTATTTCTGTGAATATGCCTGCACAAGCTTGAAGCCGACTCCGCAGCCGCTCAAATCATCGAACGGATAGGTGTCGTCCTCACGCTTAGGATCAAGAACAGCCACAGCCGGCGGAAGAGTGTCCTCCGGAAGATGATGGTCGCAGATGATCACGTCGATTCCCTTCGTGGCGGCATATTCAACCTTCTCGTTGGCCTTGATACCGCAGTCCAAGGTGATGATGAGTCCGAAACCGTTGTCACCGGCCCAGTCGATGCCCTTGTAGGACACACCATACCCCTCGTCGTAGCGGTCAGGAATGTAGAAATCCACCTTCGAGGAATACCTTCTGAGAAATGAATATACCAACGAGACGGCTGTCGTGCCGTCCACGTCGTAGTCGCCATAGACCAGAATCTTCTCCTCGCTCGTGATGGCCTTGCGGACCCTCTCCACGGCCACATCCATATCCTTCATCAGGAACGGATCGTGGAGGTCGTTCAGGCTTGGACGGAAGAACGAGCGCGCCTGCTCGAAAGTCTCGACTCCCCTCTTGACGAGCAAGTCGGCGAGAACCCGGTCAATACCCAGTTCGGCGGAAAGCCTTCCCACCTTCTCCGGATCAGCCGGCTCTTTCAAAATCCATTTGCGCTCTTTTCCCATAATAGACAAAGGTACGGATTTAATTTCAGAATGTGAATTAAAAGTAGTATTTTTGCATATTCAGG
>CAVKYA010000223.1:2215-4706 GCA_963660255.1 Bacteroidaceae bacterium
GATATGGCAAACATCGAACTCAGCGAGCAGGAGAGAATCAGACGCGAGTCTCTCGCAAAGTTAAGGGAATTGGGGATTAATCCTTACCCGGCCCCTCTTTATCCGGTCAACGCGACCGCCAAGGAGATCGAGGCCGGTTTCGACCCGGAGAAGGGCAACTTCCAGGAAGTATGTATCGCGGGCCGTCTGATGTCCCGCAGGATTATGGGCGCGGCCTCGTTCGGAGAGATTCAGGACGCGACAGGCAGGATTCAGATCTACGTCAAGAGGGACGAGATCTGCCCAGGCGAGGACAAGACGATGTACAACACAGTCTGGAAGAAGCTGCTTGACATCGGTGACATCATCGGAATCAAGGGCTTCGCCTTCATCACCCAGACCGGCCAGCTCAGCGTTCACGCAAAGGAACTTACGGTCCTGAGCAAATCCCTGAGGGTTCTCCCTATCGTGAAGGAGGTTGACGGCGTTGTCTATGACGCGTTCACCGATCCGGAGCTCCGCTACCGTCAGAGGTACGTGGATCTCATCGTGAATCCGCAGGTGAAGGACGTGTTCGTCAAGAGAGCCCAGATCATCGCCACGATGAGGGAATATTTCAACAACGCAGGCTGCCTTGAGGTCGAGACCCCTATCCTTCAAGCCATTCCGGGAGGTGCCACGGCCCGTCCATTCATCACCCACCACAACGCCCTCGACATCGACCTCTATATGAGAATCGCCAACGAGCTCTACCTCAAAAGGCTGATCGTGGGAGGTTACAACGGAGTCTATGAGTTCGCCAAGGATTTCCGCAACGAGGGAATGGACAAGACCCACAACCCGGAGTTCACCTGTATGGAGATCTATGTGGCCTACAAGGACTACATCTGGATGATGGACTTCGTGGAGAAGATGCTCGAAAAGATCGCGATCAAGCTGCACGGCACTACAGTCGTGAAGATCGGCGACAATGAGATCGACTTCAAGGCCGGCTACCGCAGACTGCCTATTCTTGAGGCCATCAAGGAATATGCCGATGTGGATGTCAAGGGTATGGGCGTTGACGAGCTCCGCGAGACCTGCAAGAAACTCAACGTCGAATACGAGCCTTCGATGGGAGTCGGCAAGCTGATCGACGCCATATTCGGAGAATATTGCGAGGAGCACCTCATCGAGCCTACGTTCATCATCGACTACCCTGTCGAGATGTCTCCGCTGACAAAGAGGCACCGTGAGGATCCGACCCTCACCGAGAGGTTCGAACTGTTCGTCTGCGGCAAGGAGCTCGCGAACGCATATTCAGAGCTAAATGACCCGATTGACCAGCTGGAGAGATTCGAGGAGCAGGCCGCCCTCAAGAGTCACGGCGACGACGAGGCGATGTTCATCGACTACGACTTTGTCCGCGCCCTTGAATATGGTATGCCACCTACCTCCGGTCTAGGAATGGGCATCGACCGCCTGACAATGTTTATGACCGGCCAGACGACCATTCAGGACGTGCTGTTCTTCCCTCAGATGCGTCCGGAGAAGATCGTGAAGAACGACAAGAACGCAGAGGCGACAGAGGAATAATCAATTTTGAATATTCAGAAAGGGTGGCCGTGATCTCTAAGTCCGAGTCACCCTTTTTTGAATATGATTGATTACCACTATCTGTCATATTCGCAAACTTTTGACCATCAGAAACAGGCATTATGAGAATCGAGAACATAACATCAGCACAGAACCAGAAGATCAAGGAATTGCTGGCGCTTCAGGAAAAGTCAAAGCTGAGGCGGTCGGAAAGGCTGTTTGTGGTAGAAGGCCGCAGGGAATTGGGGCATTGCCTTGACGCAGGATTCGTTCCGAAAACTCTATTCATCTGCGGAGAGATACTGACCGAAGAGGAACTGAACGACCTTCTTGGCAAGGCCGAAAGGCTGAATCAGAAAGTCGGTGTAGTCCAGGTTCCGTACGAACTTTACGGCAAGATAGCCTACAGAGGAGGCACAGAGGGTGTCATCACCGAAATCGAGTTTCGGGAAAGGACACTGGAGAGCCTGAGACTCAGCAGGAATCCGCTGGTGATTGTCCTTGAGAGCGTGGAGAAACCCGGTAACCTCGGGGCCGTGCTCAGAAGCGCCGACGCCGCCGGAGCCGATGCCGTCATCATCTGTGATCCTCTGACCGATCTCTATAACCCGAATCTCATCCGGGCCAGCATCGGGGCAGTGTTCTCCAGACAGGTGGCCGTCGCCTCCTCCGAAGAGACTATAGCCTGGCTCAAAGACAAACATATTCAGATACTTACCGCACAGCTTCAAGACTCTTCCCTGTACTACGACACTGATATGAAGAAGCCCACCGCCATCGTGATGGGCACCGAGTCCACAGGCTTGACCGACATCTGGCGCGAAGCCGCCGACGCCCACATCCGCATCCCGATGCTCGGAGACCTCGACTCCCTCAACGTCTCCGTCTCCGCCGCCATCCTCCTCTTCGAAGCCCTCCGCCAGAGGCAGTAAAAGAC
>CAVKYA010000224.1:0-4687 GCA_963660255.1 Bacteroidaceae bacterium
TTCTCGAAATCTCCACGGTACTTCGTCCCTGCCACAACCGAGGCTATGTCCAAGGAAATCAATCGTTTCTTGGCCAAGGCCGGAGAGATGCTTCCGCCCGCGATCCTCAATGCGATTCCTTCGACTATCGCGGACTTCCCCACCCCTGGCTCACCGATCAGCATCGGGTTGTTCTTCTTGCGCCTTCCCAGAATCTCGATGACACGGGCAATTTCGGTCTCCCTGCCGACAACGGGATCCAGTTTTCCTTCCGCGGCGGCTTTCGTGAGGTCAAATCCGAAGTCCTCGATGACGCTCTTTTCCTGTTTGGATTCCGGATTAGTCTCCTGTTGCTCGTCATTTTGAGGCTCCTCCTCTTGCGAGGAATCATTCCCCAGCATACCTTCCGTGCGCATATAAGACAGCAATCGGCCATAGTCCACTCCGTGCTGCCTCAGATAGGCCTGACCGTAGTTCTCCGTCGTGCGGCACAGAGCCAGAAGAAGGTGCAGGGAATTCGCCTCGGTAACGCCTTGCTTGGAAGCCTCCAGCACAGTGATGCTCAAGACATTCTGAGCGTAACGGGTGAACGAGATCTTGTCCGACTCCGAGTACGGGATCGGCTCGTTTGTGAATATATGGCTGTCGATGAACCGTTTGAAGTTGTCCGCGTCTATTCCTTGGCCCGTGACGGCCTTGAAGGCGGCGTTGTCGCCGTGACGGAGGATGCCCAGAAACAGGTGATCGGGACCGATGCCGTAGCTGCCGGTCCGCATCGCCTCGTCCTTGGCGTAGCGGATTATGTCGTTCAGTTCACCGGATATTCTTATTTCCATAAATGTTTCTCAAAGTATAATTTACAATATTAATTATTTTTCTCTGGTTCTGCAAGTCGCTTCTGCGGTGGTAAAGTTTTAAAGTGGAGTCGCTTCGACAGGCTCAGCGACCAAAGGTCCCGGTCACTGAGCTTGCCGAAGTGGCCATACCGCGACAATTCTTTTGGTCGCCGAGACTGTGGTCGCTGGCTTGTGGTTGCTGAGCTTGTCGAAGCATCAAAGCGCCGAAATGAACGGATGATTACGGAAATCTAAAGTATTTTGCTACATTTGTAACTACAAGAAAAAGAACGACGAATGAGCGAGGAACGAAGCACGGACAGACTTGCCCGTTACATAATCTGGACAGCGGCCACGGCTGCGACCGTCACTTTCTGCTGGTATTTCCGCAGCGTGCTGGTCTATATAATCCTGGCCGCTGTGGTTTCCCTTCTGGGTCGGCCGATAATGAAAGGCCTGAGAAACATCAGGATAAAGGGTCGAAATATGCCCGACTGGCTGTCAGCCATCGTCACACTGCTGCTGATCCTGACAATATTCCTTGGGATTGTCACCCAGATCATCCCGGTGTTCTCCAGCATCATCACCAACGTCTCCGCAAACCTTCAGTCCGCCTCTTTCAAGGCCTCCGAGATCACCGTATGGTTCGACAAGGTGAACGTCTGGCTGATCGACAGGCTGCCTGCCCTCGGGCGCGACTTCAAGGTCCAGGACGCCGTGCTTGGCTGGATCAAAAACGCTTTCGACCTATCATCGGTCACCTCGATGGTAGGTTCGGTGGCATCAGCCTTAGGATCGTTCGGCATAGGCCTGTTCTCGGTGATGTTCATCGGATTCTTCTTCGTGAAGGACGAGACACTTTTCCGCAGGATTGTCGGCTCACTCGTACCAGACAAGGCAGAAAAGACCGCCATCAGCGCGATCGGAGACATCGAGCATCTTCTGACCCGTTACTTTGTCGGCCTGATGGTAGAGGTTCTCGGAGTGGCCCTGCTCAACTTCCTCGGTCTCTGGCTGATAGCCCGGATCGGATTCTATCCGGCTGTCGGAATCGCCTTTATGACCGGCCTTCTGAACGTGATCCCATACGTCGGTCCTTGGATCGGCGGAGCGATCGGAACCATCCTCGGAATCGTTCTGAAATACAGCAGCGCGGCCGCTCTCGGAGTCTATCCGGACTTTATGGTGGTGATAATAACGTTGTTGGCGGTCTTCATCTGCACGCAGATGGTGGACAATTTCCTGTTCCAGCCTCTGATCTACTCGACCAGCATCAAGTCCAGCCCTTTGGAGATATTCATCGTGCTGCTGATGGCAGGGCACCTCGGAGGAATAGTTGGGATGCTCGTCGCAATTCCGGCCTACACCGTGATCAGAGTCATCGCCGCCAGCTTCTTCTCTGACTTCAAACCAATCCGCAGGCTCATCGCGGCCACGGATGACGAACAAAAATCTTAATGAATATGAACACGTTACTCAAAAGGTTGGCGGTTTTCGCCACCGTCATCGCCGGATTCCTGACAAGCGCGAACGCCCAGGAAACATATTCACCTACCGGCACCTACCAATTCGCCGTCAAGGACGGGAACGCTCTTTTCCTTGATGAATATGTCGCCACGGCCGGAAGCGAGACCACTCTGAACGGCAACGAGAAGCCTTCAATCGTCTTTGTCTTCGGTGGCGGTTTCAAAGGTGGAGAGCGCAGCCATAAGGAATATGTTCCTTGGTTCAAGATGCTCAACGACGAGGGCTACACAGTTCTCACCATCGACTACCGTCTCGGGATGAAAGGTGTTAAGACAAAGGGCGGAATCGGCTCGGTCAAGCAGTTCTACCACTCGGTCAGAATCGCCAGCGAGGATCTGTTCAGCGCGACGAAGTACATCATAGACAACGCCGAGACGCTGAAAGTCAACCCTGACAATCTGGTGATCTGCGGCTCGTCCGCCGGAGCGATGACCGTGCTGGAGACCGAATGGATGCTGTGCAACGGAAAGGCCACGGAGGCTCTGCCGGAAGGGTTCCGCTACGCCGGAGTGATGTCGTTCTCGGGAGCGATACTGTCCCGTGAGGGGATGCCGAAATATTCACAGGCCCCGGCTCCGACGGCGTTTTTCCACGGCACGGCCGACAAAGTCGTGAACTACGGAAACATCCGCGTCTTCAACTGGGTGTTCGCCGGCACGGACAAGCTCGTCAAGATATTCAAGAAAAACGGTTATGTCTATAATGCTTTCCGCTTCAAGGATCACAAGCACGAGATCGCCGATTCGATGGTGGAGACCTTCGCAGACCAGATCCGTTTTCTGGAGACCAACATAACGAGAAAGGTCGCCAGAACTGTGGATTCCACAATCGACGACCCTGAGGCTCCGGTTCCAAGCGGCTCGGCAAACCGCAAGGAGATGTACGGAAAGTAATTAATCCTGAATATATTTGCGATAGACTTCCGCGATTCTGCGGTATCCCTCTTCATTCGGATGAAGTCCGTCCCTGAAGAGGGATTCGTCTAATGTGCCGTCAGCCTTGGTGAGGACTGACTTGACATCCACGATGTCGTAGTTCGTAAGGCTGGAAGATTTAAGGATCTCATCCACAGCGGCGTTCACCTTGTCAACTCTGTCGATCGCCTTTCTGCGAGGGTAGATGTGGACGATGTGTATGCGAGCCGTCGGCTGTTTCACACGGATATATTCAATAAGTCCGACCATTCCTTCGGCGATGGATTCCTCAGTGCGGCTATAGATGTCGTTAGTGCCGGCCATGACAAAGATGTGCTTTGCGTTGAATCCGTCCAGTTCCTCGTGCATCATGCGCCACATCATGTTCCCAAGACGATCCCAACCGTAGCCGCAGTTGATGACGTTGCGGTCAGCGAATATGTCGTTCCAGGAATCCACGCCTGAATGCCAGGTCTTGTGGCTCGGTTCGCCTGACCAGTAATGGGTTATGGAGTTGCCGATCATCACGATCTCCGGGTTCGGGGCGATGTTTCTTTCCCTGTAAAGGACTCTGGAATGTCTCTCGGTCCAGTCGTAGAACGTGAAGTCCCTGCGCTGCCTCAACGGTTTCAGAATGTCAGGAAGATCGGTCGTCGTGCCGAGAGCGTTGAAGATCGCCTCAAGCGTCGCGACCGTGTCGGCTTTCGCTCCATCAACGGCGATGAAATAGTCCGATTTCTTGCTTTCCTTCCTGCTAACAACCTTCACCGGAAAATCAGCCTTCCTCTGAATGATGTTCCTGACCGATTGCGCCGGCCTTGCGACACTCTCTACCGGAACATTATAAAACGCGACCGCCTTTTCCACAGGCACCGGTTCGAAGTGGAAGTAAGTCCCTCCTTGGGTTCCGATCTCCATCCATTTAACGTCATTGTAAAGCGGCAGATAGAGTCTGAACTCGTTGCCGTTCTTGGCTGACTTACCATAATCCACACGGAAAGAAAAGGTCAACGTGTCACCGGCAGCCTTCCCGAAATCAGAAGTTCCGTTCAGCAAATGGTAGCTACCATCGTTATCGATGTCATAGAGGTCCACTCCCAGAGAAGCCATCTCGGTAGCTCCTTCAGGAATATTCCTGCCCCCAAGCACGTACCTGACCTTGATTTCAGGTGCGTTTGTCCCGAAGTCGATGTTCCCTCTGTCAAAGGTCCAACAGGTTCCGAACGGGCCTTTCGTCTTTTCCGTCAAAGGATTATGCCAACCGGTAATGTCAGCGGCGACAGCACTGGCAGAAAGAAGCAGAGCCAATGCACCTGCCGCTACCGAGCGTCTTACAATTTCCGAATATTTCATATTCATTTAATTTTTGATTATTGTACTTGCATACGTGGTCTCAAAGGTAGTGATTTTCCGATAGAATAACCGGTACAA
>CAVKYA010000225.1:0-4667 GCA_963660255.1 Bacteroidaceae bacterium
TCTCCATCAAATGTTTCTTGCTTCCAAACAAACAATAAGAGACATTCTCCTGATGCTGCCAGAACCCTCGCAATCTTTTCTGGACGGCGAGACTGTCAGGAAATTCACCAATCTGTTGAAACTCATCAATGCACACGACAATATGAATACCTTTCCTTGCAGCGATCCGCTGAGGAAGATCCAATATTTCCGCAGGATCAATTTCTTTTGGAGAGATTCCCAAGGAGATGGTATAATCAGCTGACGGAGCAGGACTTACCGAGATTTTCGCAGAAAAGCGGCCAAGAAATTCCCTGACATCCGCAACAACGTTTTCCATCTTGCCGGCAACGCCTCTCACTATGGACGTGGCAAACCGCTCATAAAAGTCAGACTCACTCCTGCAATCGTATATGTCCATCATCACGACCTTGATTTCAGGGTCGGTGATGGAAGACATAACCTTGCCTACGATAGAGGTCTTGCCCATACGCCGGGGCGAAATCAGGATGGTATTAACTCCCGCCTCAAAGTTCATCCTCAGACGTTTAGTCTCCTTTTTCCTATCCGTGAAATTATCTCCGGACACAGCCACACCATACACAAAAGGTTTATCCATAGCACCTTGATTTTTACGCAAATATATAAAAATAAACCAAAAGTTCACAACTTTGTGGACCACAAGGTTGTGAACTTTTTATAAACACTTATCTAATTAAGTAAAAATTAAGGCGATACCTACTTCAAGGCATCGAGACGTGTCTGGGCGGAAGCCTTCTCGGTCTCGTCAGGGGTGACGCGTACAAGCATCGGGAGGTATTTTTTCTCCAGCTTGATATTCTTGTCATTGCGGGCAAGGAGAACACAGTTCTTGATGGCGGTGTAGTCGTCCGGACTCTTCTTCAGGACCTTGTTGTACATCTTGAGGGCTGCCTTGCTGTCGTGCTTGTAAACAAGATAATACGAGCCTATGTTGGTCATATAGACCGTATTGCCCGGATAATAGGCCAACATCTTCTCAGACAGTTCCTTGAAAGCCTCGAAGCAATGCGGAGTGCCGATCTTGAAGAATGCATAGCAATATTCCTGCATCACGGAAGGGAAAAGGTCATCGCCAGCCTCGACGCCGGGATATTCCCAAACGGGGTGGCTGTGGCCGTTGTAGTCGATCAAGGCCTTCAATCCGGCGAGAGCCATATCCGGACTGTCCTTCTCGTAGCCAATCAATGAGGAAATCTTGAACAAGCGAAGATCCAAACGATTAGGATTCAACTCAATAGCCTTTTCGACAGATTGAGTTGCCTTGCCGAAAAGCTCATCATCGTATGTGACGACCTGGAAATAGTTCACATCCCTACCAAGCGAGTCCTTCAATGTCAAAGCCGGGGCGTTGCCAAGATACTTGGATGCCTCCTTGACCTCTATCGAGGAGGATTGGCTCTTCGTCAGATAGTATGAGAACTTGCCCAAAAGCATATCCGTGTCATCAGGATAATCCTTTCCCCAACGCTGGAGAAGTGTCTCTATGCCCACACCGTCGGTGCCAAGCTTGGAGACCAGCAGCTGATAGCGGTCAAGATATTCCTTTTGCGTCGGCTTTGTCTGAGCCGAAAGCGGCAAAAGAGTGACAACGGCAAGAATAGTCAATAATATTTTTCTCATATTCAATTATTTACACATCCATTTTAATTTTTCTTCCCTGAGGGTGCAGGTTGTTGCAACGGCTGCCGAGGTTCTTCACAAAGCCGAGCGGATGCCCCTCGAAGCGCACCAGCACAAATCCTTTCGGAGCGTCTTTCAGGAATATTGTGTCACGATGCAGGAACTTAAGCGCGGTTCCTCGATCCAAATCAGCCACCGGATAATCCCCATCCGGAAGAGCAAGGCTCAAAGCCCAGTCCGCCGACGGCACCAGATCACGCCCCTTCAACTCACCTTTGGTGGTGCCAGTCTGGATAGGACGCAACGGCTCAAGGGCAGCGACCTCACGGACAATGGATTCAGGAATATGTATGAGCAGATTCCCTTTCCGTTTTTCGGCCGCCCCGACAGCAGTTTTTCCGGAAAGTCTGAAGCCGTCCATTCCTGTGTTTTTCACCAGGGCCGAGACAAACTGCCCCTCCCCTTTCACGAATCCCGGGACAAGCAGTCCGCCGGTACGCGTGGGAATCACTCCCTCAAGGGATGAGTAATCATATTCATAGACCTCGCCGCCAAGTTCCTCCGCCACCCATTCCATCATAGCGTCGTTCTCGGCCTCCTCGAAGGTACAGGTTGAATATATCAGGATTCCGCCCCTGCGGAGCGCCGGCCAGACATCGGCAAGAATTCTTTTTTGCCTTGCCGAACACAGGTTAACTATGTTTTCCGACCAGTCCTCGACAGCCTTCGGATCCTTGCGGAACATTCCCTCTCCCGAACAAGGGACATCTGTGACAATGATGTCAAAGAAGCCTTCCAGCCTTGCGAACGCCTTGGGATCCACGCTCGTCACAATCACATTAGGATCGCCCCATAATGCGATGTTGTCCGCCAGCACCGACGCTCTGGAACGCATAACCTCATTCGAGACAAGCAGAAAGCCATCCCCGAACGCGGAACGGAGCGAAGCCGCCAGATCCGTGCTCTTGCCCCCCGGCGCGGCGCACAAATCCAGGACCCTCAGTGGTCGGAAACAATCCTCAATTTTTGGCAGCATATCTCTGAATATGCCACCGATGACCATCGCTGAAGAGTCCTGGACGTAGTAGCACCCGCAATGGAACAACGGATCCAGTGTGAAATCAGGCCTTTCGCCGAGCATAAATCCGCAAGGATTCCAAGGAACCTTCCGGGTTTCCGTCATAAAATGCTCATTGGCAAACCCCTCAGGTTCATTCACTTTGAAAGGGTTGATCCGGACAGACACCGAGGCCGGCTGACGAAAAGCCTCCAAGGCGGTTCCGGCCCTTTCTTGCCCTATCGCCCTGGTCAGGATGTCCCGAAGCTGAATGTCGTCCAATCCTTGCATCTACTGGTTTCCGCCGAGTTTCTCTTTCATCTTGCGGAGAGTCTCCTCGTCGATCCCGTCCGGCATCCGGCCCTCGGACATCGCCACAAGACCGTCCACCATCTTGTTCATAGCCTCACGGATCTTCCCGCCAAGCATCATCTTCATCATCAGGTTCAGATCCGCGTGGAACTCAATGTAAAAATCAGTCTTGGAAGGATCGCTCGGGACAGCGTCGAAATGCAGAGTGCCGCCGAACTGGAACGGAGCTCCGTTGTCGATGAACTCGATGCTTGAATACGGAGTCCTGTTCTTGACCATCACACCGATCTTGAATCCCTGCACCGTCGCAGAGATCGTGTCGTAATCCGCCTCAACATCCGCCTTCCGCTCCTCAGGAAGGAACTGAAGGAAATTGCGCATATCCACAAAGGCCATATACAGTTCAAAAGGCTGTCTTGCGACCAATCCGTGCTTGCTTGTTATCTCTGTAGCCATAATACTAATGTCTTAGGTGTTTGATTATCCGCACAAAAGTGTTACTTACTCCATTCCGAAGGATTCCGCCTCCACTGACGCAGGATCTCGACATCCGACTCACGGACATAACCGGTCGCCGTAGCCTCCTCGATCAGAGCGTCATAGCAGGAAAGGGTCTTCAACCTCACGCATTCTTCCTCGAAACGCCGCGCGGCAAGGTCAAATCCATAAGTGAATATGGCGACCATACCAAGCACCTCCGCTCCGGCGTCACGCAAGGCCTTCACCGCGGCAAGGCTGCTCATCCCCGTCGAGATAAGATCTTCGACCACAACCACTTTCGTTCCTTTAGGCAAAACTCCTTCGATCTGCGAACCGGTTCCGTGATCCTTAGGTTTCGGGCGCACATAGACGAACGGCTTCTCCATCCTGTCTGCGGCCAGCACTCCGTGGGCGATCGCACCGGTGGCCACCCCGGCCACAATCTCAGCCTCAGGGCACTCCTTAGCGGCGGTCTCAGCCAGCCATCCTGCGACTTTCGAGCGCAACACCGGATCGGAAAGGATCCTGCGGTTGTCGCAATAAATAGGTGAACGCCAGCCTGAGGCCCAAGTGAAAGGCTCGTCTGGCCTAAGCAGGACGGCTTTTATGCGAAGAAGCTCGGAAGCAAGTTTTCTGTCGATGTTTTCCATATTCATTGAAAATGATTATTAACTTTGCACACAGCATACAAATATAATAGTTTTACGTCAATATCTTACTCACGGGATGCACAAGATTTACCTTGAAAAGAGATGTATGATCATCTGTTCTCCACAGGAACAGGCTCTGTCCGATCCGAATTCCATCGAGCTTCACCTTGGCGACAATCCTGACATCACCGCCCTGGTGACAATGTTCGAGACATCGGACACACTTGCCCGGATCTACATCCCGACGACAGACATCGAGAGCACATACAAGGAGTTCTGTTCCAGATTCAAGGAGGTCAACGCAGCCGGAGGTCTGGTGTCAAACCGCAGGGAAGATGTGCTCCTGATCAGCAGGAATGGCCTCTGGGACCTGCCGAAAGGACATCAGGAAGCTGGCGAGGACATCAGGGTCACAGCCCTTCGCGAAGTCCAGGAAGAGACCGGGGTGGGAGACTTGGAACTGAGGGATCTGATCTGCGTCACCGACCACTGCTACCGGCGTGACGGAATATGGCATCTCAAGCACA
>CAVKYA010000226.1:0-4663 GCA_963660255.1 Bacteroidaceae bacterium
GATGGAATCCACCATCGTTGTCAATGTCGAAAAGATCCACGCCCAACGATGCCATCTCGGTAGCTCCTTCAGGAATATTCCTGCTCTCCAGAACGTATTTGACTTTGATCTCCGGCGCGTTTGTCCCGAAATCAATATTTCCTCTGTCAAAGGTCCAGCAGGTTCCGAACGGTCCTTTTGTCTTTTCAGTCAGCGGATTATGCCATACATCCACATCAGCAGCCACAGCGCCGACTGAGAACAACAGCGCCAGCCCCATCGCCGACACCGCACGCTTCACGATTCCCGAATATCTCATATTCATCTAACTTTTGATCTTTGTCCTTCCAGACCTCAAATCATAGAGGTTGTGCGATGGCAAAGTTAGTGATTTTTCCAAGTTATCATAACACCTTCTTTCCCTCGTATGCGACAGGATATTCCCCGAAATTCAGTTCCATCGAGATTACGGCCTCACTCAGGGTTCCATTAAGACCTGTGACAGTGTACTTTGGAAACGGTAGTGTTCCTCCGGAGAGAGGGACGATGCCATCAGCCGAAAACTCAATGGTTCCGTTCTTGGTTTCGAATCTTATTCCCGGAACCGACACGTCCAGTGAAACCGGCATCTGAGGGACGAACTTCACCTTATAGAACATAATGTCAAGGGTTTGAGTCTTCTCGTTTATCCTGGCCTCCACCTTGACATCTTCCGAGACATTATCAATGCCGTCCACAATCACGGTCATCGTCCCTGAATATTCATAATTTCCTGTGATCGAAGGTTTTTCCACTTCTCCATTCTCTTTGGAGCAGGACATTGCCAACAGCGGCAGGGCCACTGTCAAAAGCGATAAGATTTTTTTCATATTCATTACAGATCGATTGATAGTCCCATTGTGAACCGGCGAGGCTTCCCGGTCTGGAAAAAAGAATTTCCGACAGACTTGAAATAGAAGACTGAATATTCAGTGTCGGCGAGATTCTGTCCTCTGATCCAAAATTCAGCCTTGGAAGAGGCCAGACGAACATCCGCACCTATCAGAGAATATGGAGACTGGTTTATGTCACCGGCCTCGTTCCAGCATATTCTTCCGCTGCGATTGATGTCCGCGTTCAAAGAGACGGAACGCAGCAAACGCCCTTTGGTCAAGAACTTATAGCCACATCTCAAGTACAGGGTGGACTCCGGAGAGTATGGTATCCTGTTGCCGGACCAGTCTTTCCGCCCGTCATTATAGTCAACGAAGCGGGCATCCATCAAGCTTCCGGTGAATGACACGGAGAGTCCTTTCCACGTCCAGGAAGCTTCAGCCTCAACCCCAAGACTGCGCGATCTGCCGGCATTGGCCATCATACGGCCCGTCCTGTTACCGTAAGGAAAGACGGTCATCTGCTGGTTCCGACAATCTACACAATAGGCTGTCACTGAAGCATCAAGATGGTGCCCACGGGAGTAAAGGCCGATCCGGCCTCCTATCTCATAGTCAAGACAACTCTCCGGCTTGTATGTCATCATCGATCCAGAAAGTGCCTCCTGTCCATCCAGATGGATTCCAAGCCGTTCCATCATTCCGGACATCATCTTGTTCTGCAGGATATCGGAAAAGATCTGTGTGTTGAAGCCTCCTGACCTGTAGCCTTCAGAGACAGATGCGAGTAAAGACATATTCAAACCTTTGGATCGCATACGCTCAGATGTGGCGTCGTACGAGACTGACACCTTTGGCTGTAATCGGGCATAACGCACCGATTCAGTTCCGTCACTCCTTGTGCTGAAAGGGACATATTCAGACATCGCAGGCGAGACAATGAAATGGATGTCCGAGCCGGAATCATAGCGCATCCTGCCGGACTCGACATCGAGCCTAAATCCTGCCGTGAATGTCCAACGTCCGGTCTTGAAATAAGACTCGTGGTAGGCTGCCACATTGCCAAGAGCGATATCGAAATCGCTGTATATTAAGAAATAATCTTCTTGAATATTCAATCTGCCCAATTCTTGTGGGATTCCGGAATTGGCGTTGTCAAGGATGAGCGACTTTATGCCGTCTTCCAGAAAATGCACCGGAGCGGACATCCGATTCAGTTTTACCATCGCGAACAGCCCTGTCTGGCTGTCCCACCAAGCAGGATGGCTCTTTGGCCTGACAATCAATTCCTGAGTCAATGCGCCTTGCTTCTGTGTTTGACTCAAAGTGAACATTGACTTCGGAGTGAAGTCCTGATCCATATCCATAGAATCGAAAAGAGCCTGAAGACTTGTGACGGAACTCAGTTTCCAATTCCGCCATTCGGTCTTGAGACGGAATCCGTCCATTATGTAGAATCGCCGATAGCCGCTTTTGTCGTTGTAATCCACCGGGAGAAGTTCCCCGGTGTCAGAAATCCACCTTCGATATGGACAGCCTGTCTGATCTATATAAGAGACAGTCAATATGTTATCCAATGACACCTGACCGATTCCGCCGACGAATCTCGCGCGTGCCGAGAATATGTCCGAAAGGCCGCAGGGCCTCCCGTCATATTCATTAATAAAGAATCCGTCGGTGTGTCCGTATGAGGCGGCAAGACCGAATCGCCCCTTGTAGGTCGAGAATTTCGCGGACAAGGTGGAAGCGCTGCCATATTCAATGGTTCCTCGTGTCCCTTGGTATGAGGTCGGAGACAATGTTTCGATTGAAAGTACTCCGAGCATCGAGTTGCGTCCGTAAAGGGTGCCTTGAGGTCCGTGCAGGAAATCAAGTCTGCGGATGTCGGAGAAAGAGAAATCGTAGCAGTTCTTGTCCAAAACCGGCACGTCATCCACATAGAGTCCGATGACCGGATTATCCATTCTGGAACCAAGGCCACGGACATAGATCGTCGAGGTCATAGATGTGCCGTAGTCGGGCATATTCAATCCAGGAATCACGGATGACAGTTCCTTGGGAGACGAGATTCCTCTTTCCTCCATATTCCTCATTGTCAACGAAGTAATGGAAGTCACTCCTGTGATTGAGCTCGGCCGCTTCACGGAAGAAGTCACGACCGATCCGGAGATCGTATCCCTTACCTGAGGAGTCGGCTGGAGCGCCATAAACAATGATGTCACAAGGGCTGTAAGCATAACGGGTGCAAAAATACTCCCGTCAATGCCTTGTTGACTTATGAATATGTGATTATGGCTTGGACTTTTTATTCATAGTCTTTGCGCTTGGTTCCGGTGTCTGGAGGTTATGGCGGCCTACGCGCTTCGCGCGCCCTATCCGGGTGAATGGCCATCATAACCTCCAGGCACCGGAACTCTACATTACAACATACTTCTAAAGGCAGTAGGAGACATTCCTACAAGTTTCCTGAAGAAACGTGAAAAATATGCAGGATCCTCAAAACCAATCCTGTAAGACACTTCGGAAATCGGAATCGCAGGATCGTGGAGAAGGGTTCTGGCCAACGAAAGACGTGCATTCTCTATCCATTCTCCCGCACTGCGCCCCGTCTCGGATTTCACCACACGATTCAGATGATTCGGAGTCACACCCAGTTCCTCAGCATAGCCGGACACTCCACAGAACGGACGCGAGGTGTCAAAGACCCGGCTAAGATAGGCGGAACAAAGTCTCGCTGAGGCAGTTCCGTTGTTTTGAGGAATAACGTTGTCAAACTCTCCAAGCAAGACTTCCAACAATCCTTGAACGGTAGGAAAATCATCCGAGAACCGAGTCATTCGGATCAGAAGCTCGTCGAAGAAAACCTTGTCCTCCATCGGGACCGTCATCACACTTGGAGTCTTAAGTCTCAAGACTCTGTGCCCTGAATTACGAAGCAGCCCGGAAGAAAACGCCCCCATATACCCGATGGAGTCCTTGAAATATTTCACCGAATATGTCAACTGCGGCGGAATCAACGCGCAATCCTGCCCACGTAGCAGATAAGGCTTCCCATCGACATCAGTTAACACCTCACCTGAAATAAGATAGACAAACGACCAGTCTTCCCTGACCGTTTTCCCCATCGGTTGCGCGGTGATATGTCCAGCCGCATTCAGCGGCCTAATCACGAATTGCCTCATTTCCGATGCAAAAATAGCAAAAGAAAACAATCTACGCACATCCTACCCCAAGAGTTGAAAAAACTCTTGGCTCATACCTTAGGGCATAGACTATCTTCGCATCCGGAAACATTTCGGTAGCACTTTCAGCCTCTTTTGCTCCCCAAGAGTGCGGAATACACTCTTGGGGAACGTTTACCCCACATTTCGTCTCCCGAGGGTGCCGCCAAACTCTTCTGGGACACACTATTTCCCTTTTTCGCTTCTTAAAGCTGACAAATTAGGCAACAAGAGCTGATGAAATTTTAAAATAAGGCAAAGCAAAGAACGATTATCTGTAAAACAAGGCGTGACTGGTGCGGCATTAAGTCGATAGTACTCCTCGAAAGTGGAATCAGGGTGTCGCGCACGTCTTATAATGCTTAATATTGAACGGAAGTGATAGATTTCATAGGGAAAAACACTCTAACTTTATAAAAAGCAAGAAAATGAAGAATATCGTTCTATCAATATTGTTGTTTCTCCTTGGTGTCACCCAGCCTCTTTACGCGCAGAATGACTATTATATGAGACAGGCGCGGTCGTACCAAAGGGAGGCCGAATATTATACAAGGCAGGCTTTGCGGTATGAGCGCGAGGTTGAGTACTACA
>CAVKYA010000227.1:0-4626 GCA_963660255.1 Bacteroidaceae bacterium
ATTCATCCCTTTGAATGACGACCTTGATGGATCGTCCTCACTTATTCCATAAGTTTTATGATATCAGTCAGCAAAAACACCTAAAGTGACTCGACTTCTTCTTGGGTAAGTCCGGTGCAAGTGGCAATCGTTTCTGTGTCGATTCCTTTGGCTTTCAGTGCCATAGCGATCTCCCGTTTACCTTCAAGCAGCCCTTCTTCTCCGTATTATAGCATCGTGATCGGCAACTGATTGTCAGTTAGTATATTCGTAAATCCTGCCAGTCAATTTTAGAGAGCGGAAGTCCGCAATCGTTTGAGAGTCAGGAGGTGACGCTTCATTCTTTGGCGCTCAAATGGTTGCGGAATGTCGCCAGTCAATTTTTGAGAGCGGGAATCCGCAATTGCTTGAAGGTCAGGCGGTGACGCTTCACTCTTTGGTACTCAATTGGTTGCAAAATGTTGCCGGTCACTTCGACAGGCTCAGTGACCGTTGGTGCTTATATGAGTGACCGTTGGCGCTTATATGGTATGGTGGCCAAAAAGGTTTGGGATTCTAATTTTTATGCTTAATTTTACCGAAAATTTGAACCACATAATTGAGTATGCGTATCAATAAGGCGCTTATCGCGGCGATTTTGTTACTTTTTGTAATCCTGCCAACGAGGGCGCAGGACGGTAACTTGGTGAATATCGGGCTTCAGGCCAGGGTGGACTACCAGCGGGAGTACTTGAGCGGGGACGCGGTCAAGGACAACTGCGGGTTCAAGGGCAAGAATGTCAGCATTCTGATAAACGGAGAGTTCAACGAACATTTCTCTTACAACTACCGTCAGCGGCTCTACCGGGGGCACGGCAGCGAAAGCTTCTTCAACGCCACCGACTTCCTCTACCTCACCTACAGGCCTGACGAGCACTGGAGCTTCTCCGGCGGCAAGCAGATTGTTGAGATCGGGGGCTATGAATATGACCTTGCGCCGATCGACATCTACTTCTTCTCTGAATATTGCAGCAACATCGCCTGCTACCAGATGGGAGTGAACGCGAAATATTCATTTGATCAAGGAGAGGACGCACTGAGTTTCCAGTTCTGCCAGAGCCCGTTCCGGCGGGAGAACAGCGATATGTACGCCTACAACTTGATGTGGAACGGCTCCCACGGCTGCTTCGACTCCATCTGGTCGCTGAATATGATTGAATATCTCCCCGGCAAGTTCATAAACTACCTTGCCCTCGGCAACCATTTCACTTTCGGCAAGTTCACGGTGTTCGCCGACTTTATGAACCGCTCTCTCGTGGACAAGATGTCCTTCCTTAGGGATTTCACGCTCATCGGAAAGGTGGCATATTCATTCAATGACAGGTTGAATGTATTCGGAAAGGCGAGTTTTGACCATAATGACCTTGATGAAGAAGGAGATTGGTGCGTGATGCCGGGAACCTCGATGGGAAGGGTCGGCTGCGGAGTGGAATATTTCCCGCTCGCTGACAAGAGGATACGTCTGCACGCCACGTTCTGCCACTCTTTCGGGGACAACGGCAACCCTTTGGGAACCCTGCTTGCCGACCAGCAGATCGCCAGTGTCGGACTGACCTGGAGGATGTGCCTGCTCAAACGATAATTTCTGAATATACCGCCTAACAAGCCTGTTATGAACAAGACCAAGAAAAAGTCTTCGAACCTCGCCTTGAACGGGGTGGTCTGCCTTGTCATCGTCATCGGTTTCTTCGCCTATCTGGGCGTTTCGATGGGTATGGCCAATATGCTCAACACCGTGATGAAAACCGCGCACGACCTGTTGATCAACACGGTGTTCTACCTGATGTCCATCTGCGTGCTGATGGGAGCGCTGAGCCGCCTGTTCGCCGAGTTCGGGGTGGTCTCTTTGCTGGAGAAACTGCTGCGTCCGTTGATGAAGCCGCTGTTCAACCTTCCGGGCGTGGCCTCGCTGGGAGCCGTGATGACATTCCTGTCGGACAACCCGGCGATCATCTCGCTTTCAAAGGACAAGAGGTTCAGCAAGTATTTCAAGAAGTATCAGCTGATCTCCCTGACCAATTTCGGAACGGCGTTCGGAATGGGACTCATCGTGATTGTCTTTATGATGGGACAGGGTTTCTTCAAGGAGTCTCTGATTGGTCTTTTCGGGGCGTTCTGCGGCTGCATCGTGTCCACAAGGCTTATGCAGAGATTCACTCTGAAGGCTTACCCTCAGTACCTTACGGAAGAAGCCTGTGATGGCCTTGAGGAAGAGGAGGCCGAGGAAGCGGAGGAGGAGAGGAAATCGCTGTTCACCAGGATTCTGGACTGCCTTCTGGATGGTGGCCGTTCGGGAGTCGAGGTCGGAATGTCAATTATCCCCGGAGTGCTGATCATCTCCACGTTCGTGATGATCCTGACCTTTGGTCCGTCAGCATCAGGTGCTTACACTGGTGCAGCCTACGAGGGAGTCGAGATTCTTCCTTGGCTGGCCGACAAGATCGATTTCGTCTTCAAGGCTCTGTTCGGATTCGATGACCCGCATCTTGTGGCGTTCCCGATCACCTCTTTGGGAGCGGTCGGAGCTGCCCTCAGCCTTGTGCCTAACTTTGTGGCCAACGGTTGGGCCGACGGCAACGCCATCGCGGTCTTCACGGCCATCGGAATGTGCTGGAGCGGATTCCTCAGCACCCACACGGCTATGCTTGACTCTCTGGGCTACAGAGAATTGACCCCTAAGGCCATTCTCGCGCACACCATCGGAGGATTGGCCGCGGCATTCGCCGCCCACTGGTTGTACGTGCTGATTTCCTTGCTTTAGGACTGGTAATCCGCCAGAGTTTCAGAAGCTGTTTTGATTTGTTTGTTTGAAGATTTTTCACCTCAAAGAACATTTCAAACAAATCAAAACAGCTTCTCTGTTCAAGAAGACTCTGCAAGTGAGTGTGAATGTCTGCAAAAATGCCTATTTTTGCAGTCTATGGACATAATCAAGATAATCGAGATCTTCGCTTTAGTCACGGGCGTTCCTTACATCGTTCTGGAAGTTCTTCAGAAGAACAGTATGTGGTACTTTGGAATCGCCACGGGGCTTGCGTGCGCATATTCATTCGCCGTGCAGCATCTTTGGTCGAATATGGCGCTGAACGTCTATTATGTAGTGATGTCATTCTGGGGACTTTATCAGTGGAGAAAGGCAAGCAGGGCGCTTGAGGGAAACGTTTCGGGACAGGAGGCAACGGTCCATCTTGGCAGGATGGGCAAGGCCACGGTTTTATGGAGCGCTGTTATATTCATAGGCGGAACTGTCTTGCTCGTCTGGCTGCTCCGTACATTGGGTGGATCAAGCACTTGGCTGGACGCTGCCTCGGCGATGATGTCGGTTGTCGCGACTTATTGGCTCGGACGGTCGATTCCGTACCACTGGATCATCTGGATTGTTGCCGACGCCATCCTTGTGGTGATGTGTTTCCTCGAAGGACAATATTGGCTGACAATGCTTTATGTCGCTTATGTCGCCGCTGCCGCCTACGGACTTTTCCATTGGCTGCGCAGGGGAGCATACGTTGATTGAGAATAATTTTAATGAATATGTCAAATTTCGGAAAGATTGCCCTGAGCGTTCTGTTGGCCGCATTCATTGGATTCGGAGCAGCCGCGCAGGAGAGCAAGGTTGTTTATAGCTACGCTTCGTCATTGCCTCTTTATGGAAAGTGCATCGAGGAAACTTCAGCACGGTATGAGCGTCTGCCAGAGGAATTTAAGAATGTGATAAGGAAGCCGCTGTGGGATCTTGGACGCAATTCCGCCGGCCTTTATATCCGCTTCCGCTCCAACTCCACCCAGATCCGCGCCAGCTGGAAATCCACAAGCCCACGCCAGTATATGCCGCATATGACCGATGCCGGTGACAGCGGCCTCGACCTCTATATCCTGACTGAAAAGGACGGATGGCGCTTCGCTGGCAGCGGCTTCGAGTGGGGAGGCCGCGACAAGGAGCGCAAAAACAAGACTTTGGTCGCGAATATGCTTCCTCAGATGCGGGAATATATGCTCTATCTCTCTTTGTACAACGGAATAGATGAGTTGGAGATAGGCATAGACGAAGGTTCGGTGATCGAGGCACCGGCTGTGGAAAGTCCTAAGACTGAGCGTCCTGTGGTTATGTACGGTACAAGCATTCTTCAGGGAGGATGCGCATCACGTCCCGGAATGGCATTCACTGCGATCCTGGGCAGGAAACTTGACAGAGAGGTCATCAACCTTGGTTTCAGCGGCAACGCTCAGCTTGACTACGAGATCGCTGAATATATCACCAGAGTCTCAGATCCAGGGCTCATCGTGCTGGATTACGTGCCGAACTCATCCGCTGAGTTGATCGGTGAAAGAGGTGAGAGGTTCTTCCGCATCATCAGGGACGCTTTCCCGGATGTGCCGGTGATATTCGTAGAGGATCCTACCTTCCCTCACACGAGGTTCGATCAAAAGATGTTGGAGGAAGTGACTTCTAAGAACAAGGCGCAGCTGGCTCTTTACAAGAAACTTAAGAAGACCGGTGAAAAGAAATTGTATTACGTTTCGACCGAAGGTCTGATCGGAGATGACGGTGAGGCTACCGTGGATGGAGTGCACTTCACCGACCTTGGTATGATGCGCTATGTTGACAAG
>CAVKYA010000228.1:0-4606 GCA_963660255.1 Bacteroidaceae bacterium
CCATATGCTTTGGATACAAACTGTATGTGGGAAACTTGGTACGAGTTTACGTTATTCTTCCTCAATTGGCTATAATGTTTTTCCTTTTCCGCAAATTCATTCTCACGAAAAAGAATGTATTGAATCACTGGTTAAGAATATAATTCTTACGCGCGCCGAACATACGGAAATGACATTAGCAGAAATGTACAACCCTGAAAGTATGCCCATTGATCTCCTTTCTATCCATAAAAAACTAGATTTAACAGTTGAACGCTGCTACCGAGAAAAGCCTTTCGAATCAGACGAGGAACGTCTTGAGTTCCTGTTCAAACTATATGTGAAAATGACTTCTAACAAATAACTCTTATGGATAATTTAGTCCAGATACATTACGACCAGACAGGTGCGTCCGCCACTACGGACGCCCTTGGAATGCGTGAAATGCAACGCATCGTATTTCAGGCACGCACACGCCAGTATCTTCTTGTCAAGGCCCCGCCAGCTTCCGGTAAAAGCCGCGCGCTGATGTTTGTCGCTCTTGACAAACTGGTGAATCAAGGAATTAAACGTGTTGTCGTCGCCGTGCCTGAGAAAACAATAGCACGCTCTTTCAAGGACACGGAACTTAAGCGTTACGGTTTCTTCGCTGATTGGAAGGTAAGCGATGGCTACGACCTCTGCGCTCCAGGGATTAAAGAAAGCGGATTGCGCAAGACGTTCATTGATTTCTTGTCAAGTGACGCAAAAGTGCTTGTCTGCACTCATTCCACCTTTCGCAACGCTCTCAAGGATCTGGACATCACTCTGCTCAATGACACATTCATAGGGATTGATGAGTTCCATCACACATCCGCTGACGAACGCAACAACCTTGGCACGGTCATACGCAACATTATGGCTGGCAGCAATGCACACATCGTGGCGATGACAGGTTCCTACTTCCGTGGTGACTCGGTTCCGGTTATGCGCCCTGAGGATGAGATGAAATTCCAGCCGACAATCACCTACAACTACTACCAGCAGCTCAACGGCTACAAGTACCTTAAATCACTTGGCATCGGCTACCAATTCTATCAAGGCAAGTACATCACCGCAATCCCTCAAGCACTGGACACCACAAAGAAGACGCTAATACATATTCCTAACGTCAATTCACGATCGTCGTACACCCGCAAGTACGATCAGGTGGCAGACATTATCTCTTGCATCGGCACTGTCGTGGGCGAGGATGCTGAACATTTCATCAAGATGGTCAAGACACGAGATGGACATGTTCTTAAGGTCGGAGACCTTGTGGAAGACGACCCGCGCCAGCGTGAAGCCCTGCAGGCCTACCTACTCAGAATGAACAGCGCAGACGCACTTGACATTCTCATCGCTCTCGGTACGGCAAAGGAGGGGTTTGACTGGCAATGGTGCGAGTGCTGTCTCACAATCGGCATCCGGGCCTCTCTTACCGAAGTCGTCCAGATTATCGGAAGATGCACCCGTGACTGCGAAGGAAAGACACACGCCCAGTTCACCAATCTGATTCCGTGTCCTTCAGCCGCGGAAGACGATGTCAAGATGGCTGTCAATGACATGCTCAAAGCAATCTCGGCATCTCTACTGATGGAGCAAGTGATGCAGCCCGAGTGGAATTTCCGCACCGCACCCGAAAAAGATGGCGAAGAAGGCGATGACAGATCCGACACAGATAAACGAACTATCCGGGTCAAAGGACTTCTGAAAGCGACAGATCGTGTTCAGGCTATTATTGACAACGACCTGACAGAGTTAAAGGCGACAATCTACTCCAGCGACATCATCAAGCAGGCGTTGGCGGGAAGTCAAATCGCGGAAGTAATCACGGAATCTCTTATACCAAAGATCATTGAAGAGCGTTACCCGGAATTGACTTCCGAGGAACGGGATCAGCTCAGGCAACGTGTGGTCTTGTCAACATCACTGCAAGGTACCGAGATTGTCACACATGAAGATGGCAGTAAATTCATAAAGGTAGCAAATCAATTTCTCAATCTTGATGATCTCAGCATCAACCTTATTGACAGCATAAACCCGTTTCAGAGAGCTTACGAGATTCTGTCAAAATCTCTAACTCCGGAGATCCTGAGAACGATTCAAGACACCATCGATTCTCAACGCGAAGAAATGACCAAAGAGGAAGCCATTTTGCTTTATAAAAAATATCTGCCTCGTTACCGTGCTGAACATGACGGCGCTTACCCGACTGTCAAGGATCCCGATCCGACAGCCAAGCGTATCGCTGTGGCGCTCGCCTTCCTTCGCAAACTCAAACAGGAATCAATTTCATCAAAGTAGGCCATGATAGATTGGGATGCCGAGTTGAAAGACATTTTGTCTGATTCGTTCTTTGATGACGTGAAGCCTCTGCACACGCACACCACGTCAAACGACCGTCTTGTGAAATCATTTCTTGATGTGCTTGAGTTTGTGGAAGCAACAGGGCGAGAGCCTTCGGAGAAAGGTGACATTGAAGAGCAGAAACTCTACCGCACCCTCCGCAGCATCCGCAACGATAAGGCTAAGCGGCTCGCTTGCCTGCCTTCTGATGACGCCGGCCTTCTTTCCATCAATTCAGAAGAAGAAGAACCAACTGCTTCAATTGGCACACCATCAAAGGAGCCGGTTATCGTTTCAGAAGAAAGTCAGGTGCATGATGACCTGGATGACATATTCAAAGATCCGCTGTTCGCGGATGTCGCTCCGGTGGATCAGAGCATTTTTGATATTCCGGAATATATGAAGAAACGGCAAAAGGAACGCGCAGAAGCCGAATCCATAGCCAAACGTACCGAATGCAAGGATTTCGCTGATTTTGAAGAAGGTTTCCAAATTATCCATAAGAAACTCGATGACGGACTATGCCGTCTTGTCCGTTTCAAAGAAGCACACTTGGCTGAAGGACGGTATTTCGTGCTAGGGAACCAGTTGCTATTCCTCGCACGCATAAACAAGGATGCAATACGTAGAGATGCCCGTGGCCGTGCGGACGAGCGCACACGTTGCATTTTTGAGAACGGGACAGAAACAAATGTATATCAGCAAACTCTAGCAAAGTCCCTATATACCGAAGGCTATACCATTGTAGATTACAGCGACACAGACCAGGATTACCTTTCCAAACATTTTACACCAGGCGTCAATGATATTGCGTCAGGCTGGATATATGTTCTTAGGTCACTTTCCACCGACCCGGATATTGCAAGGATCAAAGATCTTTACAAAATAGGATTCACCCGTCAGGCCGTGGAGCAACGTGTCGCCAACGCAAAGAACGAATCCACCTACCTGTTCGCGGATGTCAAGATTATCAAGACATATAAAGTCGCCAATATCAAAGCGTCCAAATTCGAAGATCTAATCCATCGGCTATTCGGTGCGGCTCAGTTGCAAGTTGATGCCGGTATCGCAAAACCGAAGGAATGGTTCATTGTCCCATTCCCTATCATCGACAAGGCCATCCACTACATTATTGAAGGCGTACCGATTGCCTATGACCATACTTTGCAAGAACTTATCCTTTGGGACTAGTCCAATTCTTCCTTACTTAATTTTTATAGAATACTTCACGATCTTATTATTTATAAGAGCATGACACACAAGATAATATACAAAGACTACAATTCTGGCAAAACAAAAATGAGAATAGTAGAGCCAGTGTTCACTCCTACGACATACAATGAAATGGCTGATAAATATAATTCATTGGTGAGTAATTCCGGCTCAAAAAATGAGTTGGAAGCATTTCTTATCCAATATGACTCCCTTCCTTCTTTTGTATTAAATTTCTTTCGCGCAAAATTCGCATCTCATTATAAATGTTATGACGAAGCAGCAAAGTATATGAATCTTGTTATCAATGGAATTGAGTCTTATACCCCAAAAGACAAAGATTTTTACGAGAACTGCTTGTGTAGAGACCTATATAAAGACATCTATGGTTATGCGGGTGAAGTCTATGCAAATAATGATGAACCAGACAAAGCGCTTATCTACTATCAAGATTATCAGTTGACACTTTCTCAACTCAAATCATGCGATTATTCAGAAGGACTTCTGTCATTTCGAACTTTCAGCGAGTACACATTGTCCGATTTGGTTAATAATGAGATAACAGTATGTAGCCCACGTGTCATGAATGATCCATACGACACGTTGTTGATAAAATGGGGCGAGTGCATCCGTTTGATGAAAAAAGAGAAAAAACACGTCGAAGCATTATGCCTATCATTTGAATCCTATCGAATCCGTTCCTTTTGCCGACTCAAAGACAAACAAGGACACAACATCGTATCCAATGTGCTTATGTGGGCTCATTACGCCAACAATCATAAGGGTTTCTGTATCAAATATAAGTTCTCGAAAGGTTTTATTAAAACGGAATCTAGATGTGTCACTCGTTTTAAGGAAATTATTTATCATGACCATAGTGTTCCTTTTAACATGAACAGACGTTCAATAAACACAGATCAAGCATTATGCACCAAATTATCTGACTGGGCCTATGAAAATGAAGTGAGACTCATTACATATGCCCCTGACAAAAATGGACATTTCCTTCCCTTACCAATCGATGATAACTCCTTTATCGATGAAGTAT
>CAVKYA010000229.1:0-4564 GCA_963660255.1 Bacteroidaceae bacterium
ACGCTATGACACATACTTTCAAGAAAGCTATGGCGTTGGTGGCTGCGCTCCTGATCGGGAGCGTGGCCTCTTTCGCGCAAGCCCCTGAGGCTACGGCCAAGTGGTCTGTCTCAAGCAAGGCTGTTTCCGACAACGTTTTCGAGTTGACTTTCAAGGCCAATATCGAGGATGGATGGCACATCTACACGATTGATCACGCCTATAATCCGATTGTGATCGAGTTTACTCCCAGTGATGGATATTCATTGGAAGGTAATTTGAATCAGGTCACCAAGCCGACGGAACTCAAAGGGGAAAAAGTGTTTTTTGACTCGGTGACGCTTACTCAGTTGGTTAAGCTTACAGGAAGCGAGGCGATAGTGACAGGTGAGGTCTCCTGGAGTGGCTGCAATGACCAGTTCTGCGCCGCGCCTGAGACCTGGGAGTTTTCCGTTCCGCTAGCCGCTGATGCCTCGGCGGCGACAAATGTGTCCGCAAAAGAGGATGACTCCGCCGCGGTCATCGCTTCAGATGACACCAAGGACTCTGGCTCATTGTGGGCTCTAATCGTCGAGGCCATCCTGTGGGGATTCGCTATGCTGATGACTCCGTGCGTGTTCCCTATGGTTCCGATGACCGTGTCTTTCTTTATGAAGCAGTCCACGACAGCCGCTGAGGGCCGTTTCAAGGCATTCATCTACGGTTTGTTCATCGTGCTTCTCTATACTGTTCCGATCAGCGTCATCATCGGTCTGACCTGGATAATCGGGGGAAACACCGTCACCGCCGACATATTCAACTGGCTTGCGACGCATTGGCTGCCGAACCTGATATTCTTCATCGTGTTTATGATTTTCGCAGCCTCTTTCTTCGGTGCTTTCGAGATCGAGCTTCCGTCAAGCCTCGCCAACAAGAGCGATGCTAAGTCAAGCGGCAAGGGACTCGGCGGCATATTCTTTATGGCTCTTACTCTTGTGCTGGTGTCGTTTTCCTGCACGGGCCCTATCGTGGGCACCGTGTTGATCAAGTCCACACAGGGTGAGTTCTGGACCCCGATGGTCACGATGCTCGCTTTCTCCGTCGCATTCGCCCTGCCGTTCACTATCCTGGCGATGTTCCCGTCGTTGTTGAAGAAGATGAAAGGTAAGTCAGGCTCTTGGCTCAACAGCGTCAAGGTTGTGCTTGGATTCATCGAGGTGGCTCTCGGCTTCAAGTTCCTGAGCGTCGCTGACCAGACCTACCACTGGGGACTGCTCGACAGAGAGGTTTATTTAGGAATATGGATTGTCACGTTCTCGCTTCTTGGTTTCTATCTCTTAGGCAAACTGCGCTTCAAGAATGACGATCCAGTAGAACACATCTCTGTTCCGAGACTCGGCCTTGCGATCGCGGTATTCACTTTTGTGGTCTATATGATTCCTGGAATGTGGGGGGCGCCGCTGAAGGCTCTGTCCGGTTATCTGCCGCCGATGGAAACGCAGGATTTTATCGTTTACAATTATGCGGACACACCAGTTGGCACGGTCACTTCGACGGGCTCAGTGACCGGCGGTAGGTCGTTCGGTGGTGCATCCGGTTCGGTCGCTGAGCTTGTCGAAGCGCCGTTCTCTCCGACACTGGTCGCTTCGACAAGCTCAGCGACCGGGTCGTCCACCTACGGCCAGAAGTACGATCTCAAGATGCCACTTGGCTTGACCGGCTACTTCACTCTGGAGGAAGGCCTCGCCGCCGCCAAAGCCCAGAACAAACCGGTCTTCGTTGACATCACCGGCCACGGCTGCGTCAACTGCCGCGAGATGGAGCAGCGCGTCTGGAGCGACCCGAGAGTCCTGGATATTCTTAGAAATGAATATGTCCTTGTGGCTCTCTATGTGGATGACAAGACCAAACTCGATGAGGCTGAATGGCTGACCACTCCGGAAGGCAAGACCTTGAAGGAGATCGGTCGCGTAAACTCCTACATAGCCCGTACCCGTTTCGGAGTGAACGCCCAACCAAACTATGCTCTCCTTGATGCGGATGGCAATCAGATGGTTCCGGTTCGTGGCTATAATCTTTCTGTTGACGGATTCATCTCTTTTTTGAATGCCGGTCTGGAGAAATTCACGAATAGGTAGTCAGTAATCTGATAGCGTAAAAAAGTCCCGGAAGCCATCGCCTCCGGGACTTTTTCATTTGTGATGCCGCATAGTTCAGTCAAGACCGGATTTTGAATTTATTCGGTCAGGCTTTTCGGGAGCCGTGGCATAGCACCTGGTTGCGTGCAGACGTATGCCGAGATATTGACGGCTGTCTGATGAGCCTCCCTTGCGGTCTTACCCTTGATTATCGATGAAATGAATGCCGCTGTGAATGAGTCTCCGGCTCCAACGGTGTCAGCGACCTGTACCTTCGGCGTATCGAGAACCGAAACTTCATCCTGTGAGAACACCATACTTCCCTTCGTTCCACAAGTCAGAATCAGCATCCGCAGATTGCCAAGCTCCAGCAGCTCGCCACACAATTCCTTTTGAGAGCATCCGTGCAGACAAAGCATATCTTTGATGATGACCAACTCTTCATCGTTGATCTTGAGAATGTCACATTTGTTGATTGATTCCCGGACAACTTCCTCGCTGTAGAAATTCTGTCTTAGGTTTATGTCGAACACCTTAATGCTGCTTCCGTTGTCCGGCATAGCGTCAAGAAACGCGTTTATGGTTTTTCTCGAATATGAACTTCTTTGCGCCAATGACCCGAAGCACACAGCCTGTGTACGGGCTGCTATCCGCCTGATTTCTTCAGTGAACGGGATATTGTCCCAAGCCACATTCTCTTTGATGTCATATTCAGGAATTCCGGCATTGTCCAGAGTCACCTCTACCGTGCCCGTCGGGAAATCCGTCTCCTCAAGTTTATATTTCAAACCTTTCTGATTGAATGTGTTGATGATCTCGTCTCCGAGCCGGTCCTTGCCTATGGCACTGATCACCAGTCCGTTCAACCCGAACTGCGAAACGTGGCAGGCGAAGTTTGCCGGCGCTCCGCCGATCTTTTTTCCTTCCGGCAGCACATCCCAAAGAACCTCGCCTATTCCTACAACATAATTCTCGTCCATATCTGATAATATATTCAACTGCAAATATATGATTAATTTGCTTATGATGGAAGACGCTTGTTTTGGTTCGATAAGGTGAATTTGTGGGTTTTTGTGTATATTTACAATGAATATTCATTGCTGGATATCTATTTTAACATTTGCCTTAGCGGGATGTGCATAAAAATGGAGCGTAATCGGTAATTGGTTGTAGGTTAGTGCTTTATGGAATCTTGCCCTCCAGAATCAGAGGGTGAAATCCGGTAATATATTCAAAATTAAAAAGTTATATTTTACGTGTATGAAAAGTGTGCTGTTCATCTGTCACGGAAACATCTGCAGGAGTCCGATGGCGGAGTTCATAATGAAGGATATGGTTCGGAAAGCCGGGTTTGAAGTTGTCGGGGAGGAAGGAACCGATTCCAGTAGTGCCTTTCGGATTGATTCTGCAGCGGTGTCTTATGAGGAAGAGGGGAATGATATCTACCCTCCGGCCAAGCGGACGCTGAGCGGACACGGAATCCCGTTTGGGAGGCATAGTGCCCATAGGGTGACGGATGCGGAAGTCTCTGAATATGATGTTATTGTCGTAATGGATTCCTCAAACAGGCGACTTCTGTCCCGAATCATCTGCCCGATGAATATGTCCAAGGTACATCTGATGATGGAATATGCCGGGAAGAGTTCGGATGTCTCTGACCCTTGGTACACCGGGGATTTCGAGAAGACCTACAGGGATATCACCGAAGGTTGCGCCGGGCTCTTGGAGTTGCTGATGAAATAATAGTGACGGCTGGTTGGAAAATAAGATTCTCACGCAAAACCTACCCTATAGGCAAGATTAGCAGTTGTATCCATTGAGAGATGACGAATTTGTGAATATGCTGAATCCGGAACTTGTGCAATATATTGAGGACGAGATAATTCCACGTTATGCCGCTTTTGACAAGGCGCACAGGGAAGATCACGTCCGCAAAGTGATAGAGGAGGCGATGAATATGTCCGTTCACTATGACGTTGACGAGAATGTTCTCTATGCGGCTGCGGCGTTTCACGACACAGGTCTGGTTGACGGTAGGGAAGTGCACCACCTTTCTTCCGGCAGGATTATCCGTGAAGATTCTCACCTGAAAGAATGGTTCACATCGGAACAGATCGAGACGATAGCCCAAGCGGCTGAGGATCATCGTGCCTCAAATGGTTGCGAGCCCAGAAGTATCTACGGTAAGATTGTCGCCGAAGCTGACCGTGACATAGAACCGATGAGAATCCTGCGCCGTACCGTTCAGTATGGAATGGAACACTATCCAGAATTGGACAAGGAAGGCCACTGGCGGAGGATGCTTGAGCATCTGGCCGAGAAATATGACTATGGCGGTTACCTTAAATTGTATATTCCAGAATCGAAGAATGCCGTCGGTCTTCAGGCCTTGAGAGACATAATCCACGATCCGGAACGGCTTAGGAATATATTCGAACGCAATTATAATGAGGAGTGTCAGGATGCCG
>CAVKYA010000230.1:0-4552 GCA_963660255.1 Bacteroidaceae bacterium
GGCATAGACACACTTAGCACCTATGCTATGAAAAGCATAGTGGAATCCTCCGATCCCAGCAAATAGGTCGAATATATGTAGCCAAGTAGTTTATCTTCAATGTTTAATTGTCAAGGACACGTAAGACTAAGAATGACTGCTATAAGTGTCTTTTAGGAACATGGAGTGAAATTCAGCTTGTGTTTTTCGGGAAATAACTGTAACTTTACAGGATAAAGCAAGCGAGAGTATATGCCAAAGAAGCAGCTGACATTTATCGACCCTTTTTCCACCCACAAAAGCGCAATGCCAAATGTCTGAGACATCCTATTCAAAACTCGTAGATGGGTATAAGCGGGCGTTCATCGACTCGTCGGTGGAGGCGGAGCCGGCCTACACGCCACAGTTCATCTCGAACTATCGGGGTAACAAGGTGCTCACGCAACTTGAGAATGAACTACGGGAATGTTCCTCGATGTTTATGTCAGTGGCTTTCATCACGGGAGGCGGCATAGCGCATCTGAAAGGGGTGCTGAAAGAAATGGAGGCAAAAAATGTCCCCGGTAGAATCCTCACTACCGACTACCTTCTTTTCAGCGAACCGGCGGCACTCGATGCGTTGGCCGGGCTCAGCAATCTGGAAGTAAGGATGTTCAGGACATCGGGTGTGGGCTTCCACACGAAAGGCTATCTTTTCCACAATGGAAACGACATCAGAATCATAGTCGGCAGCTCGAACCTTACGCAGAACGCGATCACTAAGAACTTCGAGTGGAACACAAAGGTAGTCTCTACTTCGGATGGACAATACGCCAAAGACATTGAGGCGGAGTTCAACAGCGTGTGGGAAAGTTCGGTCGATTACAATTCCTGCAGGGATGAATATGAAAGGCAGTATCAGGAAGCGAAGTCTCAAAAGGCTGCGTTGACCAAGATTGTCAGCTCGCTGGACCTGTCATATTCAAAAGTCGTCTCGCCGAACACGATGCAGAAAGGGTTTATGTCTGAGATCGAGCGATTGATCAAGGCAGGGGAGAGCAGGGCTCTTCTGGTCTCTGCGACAGGAACTGGAAAGACTTACGCATCCGCTTTCGCAGTGAGAGGTGTGTTTGCCAATGCGTTGATTCATAAAAAGAAAGTGCTGTTTCTATCACATCGCGAGATGATAAACTCTCAGGCGGAGAAAAGTTTCCGGAGGGTGCTCGGAGACTCTTTCGCCACGGCACAACTTTCGGGAAACAGTCAGGATCTCGCAAAAATCAAATCAGCGAACATCCTTTTCGCCACAATGAATATGATGGCGAAAGACAGTTTCAGGAATCAGAATTTCAAGCCAGACGATTTCTCGATCATCATTCTCGATGAGTGCCACCGCTCCGGATCAGAAAGTTACCAGAAGATCATTGAATATTTCAAACCAGACTTTCTGCTCGGAATGTCCGCGTCACCGGACAGGACCGACGGCTTCGATGTCTATGAGCTTTTCGACCACAACATCGCTTGCGACATCAGGCTTCAGACCGCGCTGGAGAACGACTTGCTTTGTCCTTTCCACTATTTTGGAATCCAGGACCTTAAAGTCAACGGTGCACAGGTGGATGTGAATGACTTCAATGACCTGACGTCCTCCGAACGAGTGAAGAATATCATAAAAGTCGCTGAATATTACGGCCATAGTGGAGATCGTGTCAAGGGACTTGTGTTCTGCAGTACAGTCGAGGAAGCACAAAGGTTGTCGGACATATTCAATGGCATTGAAAAGAAAGGTTCCGGCAGAAACTACCAAACCATCGCATTGTCAGGAAAGGACAATGAGGCGGCGCGCCGGTCAGCGGTGGAGAGGCTTGCGGCTGATTCCGGCCGCGCGGATGAAATTTTGGACTACATATTCACAGTTGACATATTCAACGAAGGTGTGGATATTCCTGAGATCAACCAGATCATAATGCTCAGGCCAACGCAGTCTGCGATCATATTCGTGCAGCAGTTGGGGCGCGGGTTGAGAAAGGCCGCGGACAAGGAATATGTCGTTGTGCTTGACTTCATCTCCAATTATGACAAGAATTATCTTATTCCGATTGCCTTGTCTGGCGACAGGACTGGAAACAAGGACAACATCAGGCGCTACCTCATCGAGGGCAACAATGTCATCAACGGCGCTTCGACCATCTATTTCGATGCCATCACCAGAAAGCGTATATTCCAATCAATTGACAGCGCGCGCATCAACACCCGCCAGAACATAATCGAGAGTTACCAGACGCTGAAGCGCAAATTGGGCAGACGGCCTGCGCTGACTGATTTCGACAAATATGGTGAGATGGATCCTTTGAGAATATTGTCGTATATGGACAGCGTTTCTGATTACAAGAAACGGAAAATCTGCTCATATCACGGCTTCAAGGTCGCGTTGGACGGGCTTGAGGAGACACTTACGGAGGAGCAGAATCATATTCTTGAATTCATATCGCAAAAATTCGCGTCCGGGAAAAGGCTGAATGAGATTCTGATGTTGGAGACGCTGATGACGGCCACCGCAAATGCTGATGTCTTAGATCTTTGGGTCAATAGGATGACAGAGAATCATTTGCAATGCGGAGCCTGCACTGTTGAGAATATGGTCAGTCTGATGACCGGTGAGTATTATGATTGCGGTTCAGCCGGGAAAAGGTTCAAAGACTGCATCCTGCTGGAACAGGTTAACGGGGAGTATCATATCTCGGAAGTATTCTCAGATGCATTGAATAGCAGTGATTTTAAGTCCGAATTGGAAGATGTCATCGAGTTTGCCCGTGGCCGGTACGAGAAATTCTACAAATCCTCAGATTTGTTTATGATCGGCCAGAAATACACTTACGATGATGTATTCAGGCTTCTTGACTGGCGAAAGAACGAAGTGTCGCTGAATGTAGGCGGCTACAAATTCGACGAGCGGACAAAAACATATCCGGTGTTCGTGAATTACGACAAGAGCGAGGAGATCAGTGACACAACAAAATACGAGGATCATTTTCTGGATCAGTCCACGCTGGTCGCGATCTCGAAAAGCAAAAGGACTTTAGCATCCAAAGACGTTCAGACCGCTGTGAACAGCGATGCTCTTGGAGTGAATATGTTTCTGTTCGTCCGGAAGAACAAAGATGACAAGGAATCCAAGGAATTTTACTACCTTGGCAGAATAAGACACAACACTGACGGGATTCAGAAGGAATTCGTGATGCCGAACACGGACGCGACCGCTGTGGAAATAGAGTACAAACTTGACACTCCGGTGGAGAAGAATCTGTTTGACTACATCACGTCAGCGAATGTTTAACTTTTAAAGATATTGAAAATGAAGACGATAAACGTTGTCGCAGCAGTGATATTCAAAGACGGGAAAGTGTTTGCCACTCAGCGTGGCTACGGCGCTTTCAAGGATGGCTGGGAGTTCCCGGGCGGCAAGATCGAGGCGGGGGAGATCCCCGAGGATGCGCTCCGCAGAGAGATCAGCGAAGAATTGGAAACCGAGATTAAAGTCGGCGAACTGATTGACACCATTGAATATGACTACCCGGACTTCCATCTTTCGATGAAGTGTTACGGTTGCGAAATAATCTCCGGTAATCTTCACCTCATCGAGCACGAGGCCGCCCGCTGGCTCACCGCCGATCAGCTCGGTTCCGTTGAATGGCTTCCCGCCGACATCACCTTGATCTCGAAGGTTGCCCGGTTGCTGTAAAAAGCAAGAGTTGGAGCAACACGGGAATTCCCCGTCAAGCCTATTTGTTTATCCGGAAGAGAACATCCAGCATCTTTCGCTGATGCGCCTGTATGTCATCTGCATTCCATTCCATACCAATCACCCTATCCAAGCAGCCATTAAGAATACCCTTATGATTGTCTTGGCATATCTGCATCATAATCTTAAACTTTAGAGAGGCCACGCTTACTTGATCTGATTTTCCATCGCCATAATGATCGAGTTTTGTTATTGGATCCCAGTCAGAGCCAGAGCTGTTCGCCTCCGCACCTATCATCGCGAAATTGCCGAAGCAATTGATATCTTCTTGATTCATAGGTTTTTCGTTTCCCGCCTTGGCCTGAGGATAGAAATGCTCCAAAGACTTCCTTGTGCGTGAGAAAAAGAAATTGTTGAATGGGTCAAGTTCAAAATCGCTGCACCCCAGTTTCTTAAAGAAATTCTCACGTTCTTCAGCCCCTTTCTTTGTATTGTTGCCGCGAAGCTCATCAGTATACATCTTCCAAATCTGATAGTCAGTGTAGTTGAACACAAACAACGGAATGTCCGATCTGCCTTGCTTGTAGATTTCTTCAAACATCTTTTTATAGTCAATCCCTTCGCGGCCGATTGCGTCCATATCCAATTTTCCATTCACCAACATCGCGTTGTCAAAGGCGTTTGGCTTAGGCTGGTTCCTCTCATTCAGGCAATCTGGATTCAGGTACATATCGTAGATATATTTGTCCGCAAGATTATTGAGGAACTCCAAATATTCTTCGTCCGATGTGTTCTTGCGGTCAAAGAGATACATCAGGCAATAGAAGAGATAATTCTTGCGCTGTTTGGGAG
>CAVKYA010000231.1:0-4499 GCA_963660255.1 Bacteroidaceae bacterium
GTGTTGATGGTCGATTGGTAGTCCCACGCGCCGATGTTCGTGTTGCCCAGGGTTCCGTAGTTGGCTCTGATCTTAAGGTCGTTGATCCAATCCACATCGAAGAAGGATTCGTTGCTGATTCTCCATCCTAATGAGGCGGACGCGAAGTTGGCCCATCTGTGACCTGCCGGAAGGCGGGATGTGCCGTCGCGGCGCGCCGTAAGCTGGACGAGGTACCTGTCAGCGTAGTTGTAGTTGATGCGTCCGAAATAGGAGATCAGGGCATATTCAATGTAACTTCCTGTACATGTCTGCGTTCCGGTCGCGGCGTCGATTGATGTGATGTATTTGTCCCCGATAACGAGCGGATCGAGTTTGGTCTCGCTGCGGTACTCCTCGTGGAATTTGTCGTATGAGAAACCGGCCACGGCGTTGAACACATTCTTCCCTATGGAGTAGTCGAAGTTGTAGGTGTTCTCGATCAGGAGTTTGTCATGCTGTGCGGTCGAATAGCCGATGTAGGCGGCGTCATCGCCCTGGCCCATTGTCCAGTTCCCTTTCTTGCGGAGATTGTCGGTGCTCCCGAAATAGTTCTTGTAGGACACGCTGAGTTTGGCGCTCAGATGGTCCTTCCAAATGTGGGCAAGACCGTAGATGTCTCCGTAGAGGTACTGCTGTTTGTTCCTGCTGTGCTGTATCTCCTCCCTTGCGACAGGGTTGAGCGCATAGGTGTTGGCCCTGTCCGGGTCACCATAACCGTAGCCTCCCGGATGGCTTTCGTCGTGGACAGGGACGGTCGGTGGCATTGAGATGAAGTTCGACCACGGATTGCCGGAAAGGTTGTCCGTCGTTGACTTGGTGAAGAAAAAGTTCTCTCCATATTCAAAGATACCTTTCTTTCCGGACGTGTTGATTCGGAATCCGGTCTGCTCGTAACCGGTCTTGTAGAGAGCTCCGTCATCCTTTTTGTAATTGACCGATGTGTAGTAGCTGAGTTTATCGGTGCCGCCGGACATTGACACGTTGTAGTTCTGCAGCAGTCCGGTGCTGAGCATCTCGTCTTGCCAGTCGGTGTTCGCGTCGTAGTGGTTCTGCGTCTTTGTGACTCCGCTTACGCCGGACATCATGGCCTCTTCGTAAGCCCTGTCATCGTAGATCTTGTAAGTCTCGGCATCCATCAGGTCGTAGCGTGGCAGCCAGTAAAGTTGAGTGTTGGCATCCACCTTTACCTTCAGGTCTCCGTTCTTGCCTTTCTTTGTCGTGATGATGACCACTCCGCTGGCGGCCCTTGAACCGTAGATCGCCGCTGATGACGCGTCTTTCAGAATCTGCACTGACTCAATGTCCTCGACATTCAGGCCGACCTCGCTGCCCCCATAGGAACCATCGATTATGAACAAAGGAGAGTTGCCTGTGAACGAGCCGATGCCTCTGATCTGGATGGATGCGTTGGATCCAGGGGCTCCGCTGGAGGTGATCTTGACACCGGAGGTGAGACCTCTTAAGGATTCGATGACGTTACCGGTCTTCCTGTCCGCCAGTGAGGATTCACGGATCGTCGAGACTGAACCGAGGATGTCCTTTTTCTTGACGGTGCCGTAGCCGATGACCACGGATTCCTGAAGAATGTCCGGTGCAAGGTTGACATTGATGACATCGGATGCTCCTACGTTGACTTTTTTGTTCTGGAATCCGACAAAACTGAATTCCAAAGTCTCGCCTTCATTGGCTTCGATAGTGTAGTTACCATCCACGTCCGTGGAAGTTCCTGTAAGTTTTCCGTTCAGGTTTGTGGTCACGGCCACCCCGGCGAGGATCTCACCAGTGTTGTCCGTCACTTGTCCATGTATTCTTCTCTGCTGTGCGAAAACGTTTGCGTTACTGCACAAAAATAAGAAGAACACGAACAATGGCACAATAATTGTACCCCCCCCATGCCATTTTTTCTATGGCTCATGGAATGTCTGTTGTAGTTCATACTCATTTTTTTATTGGTTAACATAATTCTCTCTCAACTCTTGGCTTTGAGGCCAGTATGAGTGTGTGTATGTGTTATTTATATACCGTTAGCACAAACGTTTGTGCGTGTGGTTTATGCAAAGATATAAAAGAAATCCTAAAAACCAACTTATTCAAGAATATTTTTGTGTTATAAAAAATGCCTATCTTTGCCGCCACAGACATTAATTATGCGCAAGAACACTATCCAATCAATATCCGAACAGACCGGCTATTCTGTCTCAACTGTCTCAAGAGTCCTTTCAGGCAAGGCGCAACGCTCCAGAATCAGCCAGAAAGCGATTGAAATAATTCAGGCGGAGGCGAAAAGAATAAACTACACGCCGAATCTTCTTGCGCAAGGGCTTCGTACCAGCCGCACCTACACCATAGGCCTGACGGTGCCGGGGATTGACAACCCGTTCTTCGCCACATTGGCGAGCACTGTGATCGAGAATCTTAAACTCGCCGGCTACCACACCCTTCTGGCCGACTCGTTGGAAAATGAGAAGGATTTTGAGAGCTCTCTTACGATGTTCCGTTCCAGAAGCGTTGACGGAATCATCGCGGTTCCGGTCGGCAATGCGACCAAGTTGATGGACGAAATCACCGACAGCATCCCTACTGTGTTGATAGACCGCTACTTCGAGGGCACTTCCTTGCCTTATATCTGCACCGACAACTACACCGGCGGCTATATGGCGACTGAATATCTCATCAATCGTGGCTGCCGGAACATCCTCTCGATTCAAGGCGTGGAGGACTCTACCCCTTCGATGGAGCGTGTCAGAGGCTTCAGAGACGCTATCAACGCCCACAGCGACAAGCACATTGAATATGCCATTGTGGGTGATGCGTTCTCCGTTGAGAATGGCTACGACCAGGTCAAGAGAATATTCAGTGAGGGTGTGAAGTATGATGCTGTGTTCGCATATTCATCAACCATCCTGCTTGGTGCCATCCGTGCTTTCCGTGAGCTTGGCATCAAGGTCCCTGAGCAGGTAGGCATCATCTCTTTCGACAACAACGGTTTCCTTGACTTCCTCGATCCCGCCATCACCCGCATAGAGCAGCCCCTCTCCGAGATCGGCCGCCTTGCCTCGCAGGTCCTGATTGACATCATCGAGAACAGGCACCAAGACCTCCCACCTGTCCAGCGCCTCATCGCCCCGACCCTGATCGTCCGTGACAGCTGCTAGTCCGGCCGTTAGGCGAGAAGATTTGTCGATTGCGCTCCGTGGTTGTTAGTCCGGTCGTTGAGCCTGTCGAAACGCCCCTAACCAAAAAGCCGGCTGTGGAACTGATCCGCAGCCGGCTCTTTCATATTCATTGAAGAACTGTTAGAGTTCGTTCATTTCCTGCTCGTACTCGTCCTTGCGGCCGACCAGAATGTCCTGGAACTCCTTCTGACCTGTACCGGCCGGAATGAGGTGACCGCAGATGACGTTTTCCTTCAGACCTTCGAGATGATCGACACGGGCACGGATAGCAGCTTCGCTGAGCACCTTGGTGGTCTCCTGGAAGGAAGCGGCCGAGATGAAGCTGTTGGTCCTGAGGGCAGCTCTCGTGATACCCTGAAGCACAAGCTTCGCGGTGGCTGGCTTAGCCTCACGGACAGCCATCATCTTCCTGTTCTGCCTTTCGAGTGAGGAGTTCTCATTCCTCATATCGCGCGCATCGATGATGTCGCCGACCATATACTTCTGGGAATCTCCGGCGTCAAGGACAAAATATTTTCCGAATATGTTGTCGTTGGCATCCATAAAGTCCCACTTGTCCACCAGCTCTTCCTGCAGGAACTCAGTGTCACCCGGATTGGTGATCTGAACCTTGCGCATCATCTGACGGACTATGATCTCAAAGTGTTTGTCGTTGATCTTCACACCCTGCAAGCGGTAAACCGCCTGAACCTCGTTGACGATGTAGTCCTGAGCCTTGACAGGTCCGAGGATGTTGAGGATGTCGGTAGGGGAGATGCCACCATCGGAAAGCCTTGTGCCGGCCTTGACGTAGTCGTTCTCCTGAACGAGGATCTGCTTGGTAAGAGGTACGAGATAGTGCTTCTCGATGCCGGACTTGTTCTTGACGAGGATCTCACGGTTACCTCTCTTGACCTTGCCCATAAGCACCTCACCATTGATCTCGGCGAGGATGGCAGGGGAGGAAGGAGTTCTGGCCTCGAAGAGCTCTGTGACTCTTGGAAGACCACCGGTGATATCGCTTGACTTACCGATCGCGCGAGGAATCTTGATGATAATGTCTCCGACATTGACCTTGTCTCCATTGTTGGCGATAAGGTGCGCGCCGACAGGAAGGTTGTACTGCCTGATCTGGTTGCCTTCATCGTCAAGGATGAGGATGGAAGGGTTCTTTGTCTTGTCCCTCGCCTCGATTATGACCTTGTCCTTATTGACAGCGAACTCATCAGCGGCTTCCTCACGGAATGTGAGACCTTCGATCAGGTTGTCGAACTGAACCTTACCGGCTGTCTCGACAATCGTGATGGCGTTGTAAGGATCCCA
>CAVKYA010000232.1:0-4496 GCA_963660255.1 Bacteroidaceae bacterium
CCATCTGCGCCCGCAACCAAGTCAACTGGGCGGTAAGTTTTCTGGCCACGATGACCTACGGAGCGGTGCCTGTGCCTATCCTCCACGAATTCAAACCCGGGAATATTCATTACCTCGTCAACCATTCGGAGGCCAAGGTCCTCTTTGTGGATGATGTAATCTGGGAGGGGTTGAGCGCAGACGAGATGCCAGGACTGTTCGCGGTGGTGAGAATCAACACGTTCCAGCTCCTGTATTCAAAGGTGCCTCGCATCACCGAGGCTCGGGAGCATATGAATGAATATTTCGGCAAACGCCACCCGAACAGCTTCGAGCCGGAGGACCTCAACTACTACAAGGACTCCCCTAACGAGCTGGCGATGATCAATTACACCTCTGGCACATCCGGATTCTCAAAAGGTGTGATGATCCCTTACAGGGCTCTGTGCTCCAACATCCAGTTCGCGCAGCACGTGCTTCCTGAGCTGAACAACCAGACGAATGTGGTGGCTATGCTCCCGTCCGCACATATGTACGGAATGATGTTCGAGTTCCTTTTCGAGATGACAATCGGTGCCCACGTGCATTTCCTGACTAGGGTGCCGAGCCCGAAGATCATTATGCAGGCGCTTTCAGAGGTCAAGCCGAACATAATCATCGCCGTGCCGCTCATCATCGAGAAAGTCTATAAGTCCAAGATTCAGAAGATAGTGGAGAAGGGCGGCATCAAGACCCTGCTCAAGGTTCCGGTGATCGACAAGATGATCCAGAAGAAGATCTGCGGAGAGCTCGTGACCGCGTTTGGAGGCAACTTCGTGGAAGTCATTATGGGCGGCGCCGCCTTCAACAAGGAGATCGAGAAGTTCTTTTGGGACATCGCGTTCCCTTACACCGTCGGCTACGGAATGACCGAGTGCGCCCCGATCATCACCTATGCGCACTTCGACGACAAGAGACTCTACTCCTGCGGAAAGGCGGCATTGAATATGTCAATCCGCATCGACTCCCCTGACCCTGAGAACATCGAGGGTGAGATTCAGGCTTACGGCCCGAACATCGCCCTTGGATACTACAAGAACGAGGAGGCCACGAAGGATCTCTTCACGGAAGACGGATGGCTCAGGACAGGTGATATGGGTGTCATCGATAAGGATGGCTATCTCTACATCAGAGGACGCTACAAGTGTATGTTCCTCGGCCCGAACGGCCAGAACATCTACCCGGAGGAGCTTGAGTCTGTGATCAACTCGTTCGCCTACGTCGTTGACTCGCTTGTCATCGAAGACAACGGTGGCCTCACAGCCCTTGTTTACCCAGACTACCATCAGGGCGAACTGGACGGAATGAACCGTGAGGATCTGGAGAAGACACTGACATCACAGCTTCCGGAGATCAACCGGGAGATCCCTAATTACGCCAAGATCAAGAAGATCGAATTTATGCCGGAAGATTTCGAGAGAACGCCGAAGAAGAGCATCAAGAGATACCTCTACCAGAGAAACAAATAATGGAGAAGTTTGACCAGCGATACCTTGAGATGGCCGAGATCTGGGCCAGGAACTCCTACTGCAAGAGACGGCAGGTCGGAGCGATCCTGGTCAAGGACAGGATGATCATCTCCGACGGCTACAACGGAACGCCGTCCGGATTCGAGAACGTCTGCGAGGATGAGAACGGAGCCACAAAACCATACGTCCTCCACGCCGAGGCCAACGCCATCACCAAGGTCGCGAAGTCAGGCAACAGCAGCCTCGGGGCGACACTCTACGTGACGGCCTCCCCTTGCATCGAATGCTCGAAACTGATCATCCAGGCCGGCATAAAAAGGGTCGTCTATAAGGATGAATATCGCCTCACGGACGGAGTTGACCTGCTCCGCAAGGCTGGAATCAAAGTTGAAAAGATAGATTAAGATGAAACGGATATCTTCTGTCTGGATCGCAATTCTGGGAATAGTTGCGGGAGCGCTTATGGTGCTGGCCTATAATGCATATTCCCAGAAAAGGAATATGCTCCGCGTGCAGAATCAGGACTGGCGCAAACTGAATCTGATCCTTGACCAGATCGACAAGAACTATGTTGACACGATCAATGTCGGAAAAGTCACCGATGCCGCGATCACGGCGGCGTTGGCCGAGCTTGACCCTCATTCAGTCTATATGCCACCGGTTGAGCTGACCGAGGCGGAGACCGATCTCGCCGGCAATTTCGATGGAATCGGCATCCAGTTCAATGTTCCTAACGACACGGCCATCGTGCTGGAGGTCATTCCGGGAGGCCCGTCCGAAAAGGTCGGTCTTCAGAAAGGCGACAGAATCCTCAAGGTCGGAGACAAGGATATCGCCGGGGTGAAATTCCCGCAGGACAGTATGGTCCGCAGGATGAAGGGGCCGGCCGGAACCAAGGTCACCGTCACAGTCGGAAGAGGCAACGAGACGATTCCGTTTGAGATCACCAGAGGAAAGATCCCGATGCACTGCGTGGACGCTTCGTTTATGATCAACGACACCACCGGCTACATCAAGCTTTCGAAGTTCTCCAGAACAACATTCTCGGAAGTCTCACAAGCCAGTGTTGACCTGCTTGGAAAAGGAATGAAGAAGCTGATCTTCGACCTGCGTGACAACACCGGAGGGTATTTCGACCAGGCACTGCTGCTCAGCGATATGTTCCTCAGAAAAGGAGACGAGATCGTCTATATGCAGGGTCTCCACCGCAAAAAGGATGACTACAAGGCCGACGGCAAGGGCATCCTTCAGGACGTTGACTTGACCGTGCTCATCAACGAATCAACGGCTTCGTCCAGCGAGATATTCGCAGGGGCGATTCAGGACAACGACAGAGGACTCATCATCGGTAGACGCTCCTTTGGTAAGGGTCTCGTGCAGGAGCCGGTCTATTTCAGTGACGGTTCCGGAGTGCGTCTGACAGTCGCGAGGTTCTACACGCCATCGGGACGTTGCATCCAGAAGCCATATTCAGAAGACTACCAGTACGACATCTACAAGCGCTACGCCGACGGAGAGATGTACGACGCGGACAGCATCAAGGTGGACTCCACTGCTGCCTACAAGACGGTGGCCGGCAGGACGGTCTATGGCGGAGGCGGCATCATCCCGGACGTGTTCGTGCCGGTGGACACCACCAGAGCCACGAAGTTCTTCATCGCCTGCAACAAGAAAGCCACACAGATGAGGTTCGCCTCAGCGATGTTCGACAAGTACAAGGGTCGCCTCTCCGAAATCGACAACGACGCCGAACTCGGAATATTCCTGGATAAAATGAATATCCCGACTGCATTCCGTGAATATGCCTCCTCGAAGGACGGCATCACCTGCACGCAAAAAGAATGGGAAGAGACTTCTGAATATCTCCTCCCACAACTCCGCGCCCTTGTCGGACGGTATTCCAAACTCGGCGAGAACGCCTTCTACAAGATGTACCTTAACATTGATGTCACGCTGAAGAAGGCTATTGAATCGGACTCACGTAATCTTTTACATCCTGAGGACTGACAGGATTGCCGCCCAAGATCATCAGACGCTCCACGACATTGCGGAGCTCCCTGATGTTTCCCGTCCATGATTTCTCCTGAAGCAGCTTGACCGCTTCGGGAGAAAATGCTTTTACGGGCATCCCGGACTCCGTACTGATCTGATTGACAAAATATTCAGTAAGCAAAGGGATGTCGGACTTTCTTTCGTTCAGCGAAGGGACCTTGATCACGATGACGCTGAGGCGGTGGTAGAGGTCTTCCCTGAAATTGCCTTTGGCTATCTCGTCCTGAAGGTTCTTGTTCGTGGCAGCTACGACCCTCACGTCCACTATTATGTCCTTGTCGCTGCCGACCCTTGAGAGTTTCTTTTCCTGAAGTACACGCAGGACTTTCGCCTGGGCGGCAAGGCTCATGTCCCCAATCTCATCCAGAAAGAGGGTTCCGCCGTCAGCCTGCTCGAACTTTCCCTTGTGCTGCTTGATGGCCGAGGTGAACGCCCCTTTTTCGTGGCCGAAGAGCTCGCTTTCAATCAGTTCCGAAGGTATGGCGGCGCAGTTGACCTCGATGTAAGGCATCGCGCTGCGTGCGCTCTGTTCGTGAAGGCTTCTGGCCACCAGTTCCTTTCCGGAGCCGTTTGGACCTACGATAAGCACACGGGCATCCGTCGGGGCGACCTTCGAGATGATGTCGCGCACGTGCTGGATCGGCTCGGACTCCCCTATCATCTTCTGTCCGTAAACCTTTTTCTTAAGGGTCTTGTTCTCGGAGATTATGGTCGCCTTCTCGGAGGCGTTCTTGATGGTGATCAGAATCCTGTTCAGATCCAACGGCTTCTGAATGAAGTCGAAAGCTCCTTTCTTGATACACTCCACGGCCGTCTCGATGTCTCCGTGGCCGGAAATCATCACGATGGCCGAGTCAATGCCCTCGGCGACCATCTTGTCCAGAACCTCGGTGCCGTCCATCCCCGGCATCTTGATGTCACAGAAAATCACATTGTACCTTTCCTTGTCCACCATCG
>CAVKYA010000233.1:0-4481 GCA_963660255.1 Bacteroidaceae bacterium
GTCCTGAACACGTCGGCAGGAGGGACACGGTAACCAACCGGGCACGGATCATAAAAAGACTTAGAGCCTTTGTTTACATATTCATTGTCAGAGTTTCTCACATTGCCATATGGATTACCCCACAACGCTCCTGTGCTGTCCGCCGAGTTAAGCCAATCCCTTGAGGAATTGTACTGGGCATAGTTTGAAAGGCATTCCGTAGGATTCGCTATCGCATAAGCTATCGTATTGTCAGCCACAGATCCCCAAGGCGAGTTTACTATTTTCACTTCCGCACCGTCCGGGCCATAAAGCGTGGCTCCGACAGTTTGAGTGTCTCCGGTAAGGGTTGGAGCCGCCGGGAATGGATCCTTGCGTCCCCACTGGTACAGAAGTCCGTACGGTCTTACGTCAGGAGTCGCTGAGAAAGCGGCGGTCATCGCGCCCAGATTCATATTCATAACCTCATAGCCAGTCTTGGTCTCCGCTGTAGCTATCTCATCCTCCGGGAACCAAATATGCCAGCTCCAGACAATTGTGCCGTCCGCAGCCTTCGCGGCGATCACCGCGTTGCCGTTCTGGTCCGCCGCCTTGAATGTGATCTTGCCATCGGCGAAAGCGACTTCGGTTATCATTCCTTTTGATGTTTCCCACACAAGTACGGCCGACTCCGGTGACAACTTCTCAGGAGCGGAAAGACCTTCCGTAGTGGCGCCGTTTCCCTTGACAGTAGCGTCAAAGGAATATTCACCCTCCTTTGTGATGACGTAACAGTTCGCCGTCCCCTCCTTGCTGAGGTTTTCAGCGACAACCGGTGTCGGCTCGGGTTCCGGGGTCGGAGTAGGAGTTGGTTCGGGCTCTGGATCAGTGCCGGTCTTGCCGCAGGCGGCGGCAATCAGAAGCATAAAGCTTCCGACAAATCTTGTCAGATTCTTTTTCATAATAGTTCGTTTTTATATACGGAGGCCAAAATACGCATTTTTCCTCAAAAATGTTCTCTTTTCACGAAGAAAAAAATCCGTTCCCCAAAAGCAGATAAAAATCTTTATGAACGGTTCCGAACGAGAACTCCGGCGCGCAACAAAATGCCTTGTCCATACAGTCAAATACCAAATAACTGATTTTCAACATATTAAAATCAAGGAATTGTCCATATACACTTGTATGTCGTCTCTATATTATACCATACCTTTGCACTCGTAAACAATAAATGCGGACAATGAAAAAGTTATACCTTCTTTTATATTCATTGGTCTTCCCGCTCATCGCGGCGGGACAGACCATTATCAGTGGAACTGTGGTTGATGAGAACTCACAGCCTCTTCCCTACGCCAATGTAATCCTGCTCTCGCAGAAGGATTCTTCCATCATCACAGGATCCATCACCGGAGATAACGGTGATTTCACTATTGAAGGCAGGACAAACACTCTTCTGAAAGTAGCGATGATAGGCTACCGTGACACGATTATCATCTGCGACAAAGAGAATGTCGGGACAATAAGAATGGTACCGGATGAAATCCTTCTCAATGGGGCCACTGTAAATGCCGGACTGCCTCAAACACGGCTCAAAGGCGAGTCTATGATCACAGACATAGAAGGCACCGTACTGGAAACGGCAGGAAGAGCCAGTGATATGCTGAAACGTCTCCCTGGCGTGAAAGGTTCCGAGGACGGGGTAGAGATATTCGGCCGTGGGACGGCGGAAGTCTACATCAACGGTCGCAAGGTCTATGACTACAATGAGGTCAAGCAACTTACAGCCGACCAGATACGCGATGTGGAGATCATCACCAACCCTGGAGCCAGATACGCCGCAAGCACAAAAGCCGTGGTGAGGATCCGCACCAAAAAGGCAGTAGGCTATGGCCTAAGCCTGAGGGACAACCAAAGTTTCAGGTATGAATATGGTGGCGGAGCCTACAACCAGCTGAATGTCAACTACCGTAAAGGCGGAATGGACATCAGCGCTATGCTGATGGGCAACATCAAGAACGATGGCGGCGGGGCGTATGAATATATTGACACCTACATCGATGGAAAGCCTCTGCGTCAGACAATCGACAAGCAGGAGAACCACTGGAAGCAACGTCAGATCGGATCACGGCTTCAACTCAACTATATGTTCAATGATAACCACTCCGTCGGAGTAAGGTACGACTACTCCCGTGAGCCGTATATGAAGAGTGATGTGACAATGCCGTCCGTGTTCACCTATGATGGAGAAACTATGCAAAGTTCTGTCAGCCATATTCATCAGGATATGCCGAAATATTCCCACACGGCGAATCTGTACTACAGCGGGAAGATCGGGGAATGGCAGTTGGACGCCAATGTAGACGCTATGTGGCTGGACAACAAGAACACGAACACAACCAATGAATCTGTAGCCGGCGGTGCAAGTAGGGACATTATCTCCATAAGCAACAGCAACAGCCGCCTTTGGGCCGGAAAGGCGGTGGCGGAGCATCCCCTCTGGAACGGAAAGATCAGCTTCGGTGCAGAGGTCACTGACACAAGGCGAGGCGAGCTCAGCATCAATCCTGCGGCCTCGGACGGAGACACCAAAGTAGATGAGACGATACTTGCCGGATTCGCTGAATATAGCCGTCAATTCTGGAAAAAACTCTATGTGCAGGCCGGACTGCGCTATGAGAAAGTCATCTCTGACTTCTATGAATATGACAGCCATAGTATGGACAGGGACTATGATGATTGGTTTCCGTCCCTTAGCCTGACAATGCCGGTCGGCAAAGTACAATTAGGGGCGCACTACGGAATCGACATCTCCCGCCCCTCATTCGCCAATCTTTCCAGCAATATTATCTACATCAACTCATACTCATTCCAAGGCGGAAATCCATATCTGAAACCGACTTACACGCACAACATCTCTTTGAACGCATCTTGGAAATGGCTTTGGTCCGAGCTTGCCTGGAACAAAGTCGTGGACGGGATTGAGATTGAGAACATCAGCTTTTCGGAGAGTGATCCGACGATAACCTTGCTGCATCCGAACAACATCGACTCGTTCCACACTTTCAGCGCCACGGTCTATGCGACTCCGACCTTGTTCAAGATCTGGCATCCAGCGTGGGGATTCACCGTTCAAGGCCAGGACTACATCGCCCATTGCGCTGACGGGTCAAGGATGAAGATGAACAGGCCGCTTACAGTCATCGTATGCAACAATATGGTTGAGTTGCCAAAAGGTTGGAGCGCCAATCTTGACGCTGTTGTCCAATGCAAGGGAGATTATTCCACCTACAGGCTGATGAAGACAGCATTGACACTGAGCGGAAGAATCCGGAAATCATTTATGGGAGATCGTATGGAAGCATATTTCCAAGTCTTTGACATTCTTGGACAGAGAGCCGCTCCCGCAATGATCTACAGTTACCGTAACCTTTACGTGAAGAATGACAACCGTCCAGTCTTCGAGCTGTCGTTCACATATAAGTTCAACCAAGGGAAGGACAAGTACAAAGGTTCCGGAGCCGGAGACAAACAGAAGAAAAGAATTTATTGAAATGTATTGAATATTGGTATTATTGGAATCCACGTGGCTGAGACAGTCCCGTGGATTCTTTGTTCTTTCGGCACAAGTTGCTTTCCTCCTTTATTTTGCCTAATTTTGTAGGCTGTGGAACAGCAATAACACTTAAATATTCATAAAAAACATTCACTAACAATGAAAAAAATCTTTTTTGGATTGGCTATTGCCGGCGCCGCCGTGTCATTGGCATCCTGCGCCCAGAAGCAGAACACGCTGACAGCCGCAGAGAAGGCAGACGGCTGGGTACTTCTGTTCAACGGTGAGAACCTCGACGGTTGGCGTGACTACAACGGAGACTCACTGACCAATGGTTGGACTGTGGTTGACGGTTGTATCCAGGCTTCCGGCAACGGTGCTGACGAATCTGGCTACATCGTCACGGACAAGAAGTACGAGAATTTCGAACTGTCCTGGGACTGGAAACTCACCCACGGCGGCAACAGCGGAATGCTTTACCACGTTGTTGAGAATCCGAAATTCAAGGTTCCTTATGTGACGGGTCCTGAATATCAGCTCATTGACAATGATGGTTGGGAGGAAGTGAACGCTCCGACAAAACTTGAGGAATGGCAGAAACTCGGAGTTGACTATGCGATGCATCTGCCAGACTACAGCAAGATGAAGGTCAATCCTCAGGGAGAGTGGAACAACTCCAAGATCGTCTTTGACAATGGCCACGTGGAGCATTGGCTGAACGGTGAGAAGATTCTGGAGTTCGAGGCCTGGACCGATGACTGGTTCGAGAAGAAAGCCAGCGGCAAATGGGGCAGTGCTACCGAATATGGTCTCGCACACGAGGGCGTGATCTGTCTTCAGGACCACGGTGATCCAGCCTCATTCAGAAACATAAAGATCAAAGAATTGCCTCACAAGGCCGGTCAGGAGGTCGAACTTTTCAACGGCAAGGATCTGCACGGATGGGAGTTGTTCGGAAGTATGCGCACCG
>CAVKYA010000234.1:0-4458 GCA_963660255.1 Bacteroidaceae bacterium
CAAGGGAGCCTACCAAGGTGCCTGAGCAGAGATATTCAATGAAATCATCCTCGTCGAGCGTGGTCTCGAACGCCATTCTGTCCTTCGCGACATTGACGAAGATCATCGGGATTTGCGGGCAGTCCCTAAGGAAACGGATCCAGGCGAAATCCTCGCTCCAGGAGAGGAACTCGGCTATGATGAAATCGACCTTGCTGTTGTAGAACAGATCCATCGCCTTCTCGGCATCCTCCCTCTCGTACACGATGCCGGGATACTCGACATCCAGAAAATCAAGGGATTCGACTATCTGCCGCGAAACGGCTTCCTTCTTTTCGCCGTATGAACCTCTTTTAGGCCCGGAGAGGTTTTTGAACCTTGGGGAAGCGACCAGCAGCAAACCTGCCTTCGGCTTTCTTGTTTTAGTTTCCTTTCTCATTTATTCAGTTTGTTGTAGTCTTTTTGATAATTAGTGTAGCTCACGATCGCCATCATAACTCCGCAGACCAGCCAGATGACACCCAGCACAGGAAATGTGGCCTGAAGGCTGCCAAGACTCTGCTTCATCGCTCCAAGGGCGACAGGAGCGAGCGCTCCGACAGCGAACCCTGTCGTGATCATCGCACTGGAACACGACGCGTGAAGGTTCTCAGGGGTGACATCATAGAGGACGGCATAGGTGTTGGCATCGAAGAACGCCCTGAAGAAGCCCCACGCGGCAAAACATAGATAGAGCACGGTCAGAGTTGTGCTCCGGGCAATGAAGAACAGCGGCAGAGCACCCAACAGCAGGCCGGCGGCCTGAAGAAGCATCCTCGCCTTATGGTTTCGGGCAGCAAGCCTGTCCGAAAGTGTGCCGGAGATCAGGACACCGACAAAGGCCGCCACGTATGTCCAGAACATCGAGTTGAATCCGGCCGCCGCCTGGCTCTGTCCGAGCTCTTCCTGAAGGTAAGCCGGCATCCACGTCATATAACCGGTGATCACGAAGATCAATCCCGAGAAACCAATAGTGAGAACAGCGGCGGTAGGCGTTGTGAACACGGTCTTGAAGCCATCCAGAATGCCGGGTTTGCTCCTGTCCTTCTCGGCCTGCTCGGCCGGAGTCAAAGGCTTGTCTTTCAGCCTGAAAGCCATAAGGATGCCCCAGAATATCCCCGCAACTCCAAAAATGATGAATGAATATTTCCATCCGTTCCCCGGGGTTGCCTTGTCGAAGTAGTCCGCTATTGCGCCGGCCAGCCAGCCGGCCACAATCACGCCCACATAGTAAGCGGTCTGATGAATTGACATCGCCCTGGCTCTCGTGTCCGTATGATACTGCCCCAGAAGCGAATAGTTCGCCGGGCCGAAGAAAGCCTCGCCGCCTCCGGTCGCGACACTTCTCATAATCACGAGAAGGAAGACGCTGTTGGCCAATCCGGTGAACATCGTGGCCACGCTCCAGAACAGGATCGAGCCCGTGACAACCCATTTACGGCTGAGCCGGTCTCCCGCCAGTCCTCCAAGCGGCACCATACAAGCGTAGAACAGGTTGAACACGGTGGCGATCAGACCGACCGAAGTATCAGTCAGATTCAAGGCCTCCCTAATGGAAGGCAGCACGGTGTTGAACACCTGCCTGTCGCCTTGGTTCAGCAGGTACGCCATCCAAAGGAGAAGCAGGACCTCCCACTTGACCCAAGACTTTTCCTGACCGCCTTTCGTGGCCGGATTTTGAGTTGTTTTTTCCATTTCAGTCATTATTTCCTGCAAATATAATGATTTTTGGAATATATACCACACTATACCACACCAGTTTTCTTCAAAAAAAGCGCAGAGATTGAAAAATTAGATGTAACTTTACCACACCAAAGCACACCCTTATAAGAAAATGGAGAACGAAGAATGATTAGTTTCGTTATTGACACAACAAGCAAGACGGCTGTTTATAAGCAACTTATCTCAAGCGTGTCCGAAGCCGTGAAAGACGGAAGGTTGAAAACCGGCGAGTTAGTTCCGTCTATGAACGCCCTTTCCGGAGAGCTGGGAATCTCAAAGGAGACGGTCAAGCGGGCGTACTACATACTGCGGGCCAACGGAATCCTGGAGGCGCAGCAAGGCAAGGGCTTCTACGTGGCCGACACTTCCGCCAAGAGAGTGATTTCCGTGCTTTTCCTCATAGACAGGTTCAGCGTCTATAAGCAGGAGATCGTCCACGGATTCCATCAGGAGCTGAAAGTGCGGTCAGAAGACACCATCCTGCTGCACAATCAGGACATCGGGATATTCGAATATTTCATAAACGAGAATCTTGGCAAATTCGACTGGTATGTCGTACTGCCCCACTTCAGTCTTGACAAAACGGTTCAGGAGAGGGCCAGAAAAATAATCAAGAGGATTCCCAACCACAAGCTGATAATGGCGGACCACCTTATGCCCGGACTGACAGGGAATTTCGGGGCGGCCTATCAGGATTTCGAGAACGATGTGTACTCTGGACTGGAGCAGGGCGCTGAGAAACTTGAAGAGATCGGTCACCTGAAAGTGATCGCTATGCCGACATCCTTGTACTGGCCAGTCATAAAGAAGAAAGTGGCCGGATTCTGTCAGGAGCACAGGATCGAGGTGGAATTTCTCGGCGAGGCCCCCGCGACGGTAAGAAAAGGCGATGCTTTCCTTATACTGACCAGCCAGCTGGACTCCGGACTAATCGCACTGGTGGACAACGCAAAAGGGCTCAAGGTCGGAACAGACTACCACATAATCTCTTACAACGACTCCCCTGTTGACCGTGTCGTCCTCAACGGATTGACAACCATCTCCACGGATTTCAACGAGATGGGGCGAGAGATCGCAAGGATGATCAATGACAAGACACTGTGGAAAACCCACATTAGATTCAAGATGAACAAACGCAGCACATTCTGATGATTGAATTATCAAACGGTTCGACCAGACTGGTCATAGCACGTCCTGATGTCAGGAACCCTTACTACAGAGGCACCCGCTTTGACAGAAGCGGAATAATCCTTTCCCTTGAAAGCGGCGGCAGAAAATATGTCAGCCAATGGTTTCGGGAATATGATCCGTACAACCACGACGCCGTGTGCGGTCCCGCCGAGGAATTCTCACCGATAGGCTATGACAAAGCGGTTCCGGGAGAAAGTTTTCTCAAGACCGGAGTAGGCCTGTTGCAGAAAGATGGGAATGAATATGATCACTTTCATCTGTATAAAGTGCTTGACGAAGGCGAAAGGGATTTCAAGACCGCGCCCGGCCTGGCTGAGTTCAGGCACAGGATAGCCGCGGGAGGATATTCATACGATTACCGGAAAAGGCTTGTCATCCCACAGGAGGGTACTCTGGTGCTGGAACATTCCCTTAGGAACACGGGGAAGGAAGTGATGGATATGTACGTTTACAACCACAATTTTTTCGTCCTCGACGGAGCGCGGACAGGAAAAGACACCGCGATCACCTTACCATTCAAGCCGCAGGGACATTGGCGTGATGAATATGACTGCGTGGCACTCACCGAAGACGGAATCCGCTTCAGCAGAGACCTGAGACCCGGAGAGATCATATTTATGGGCGACCTGAAAGGGGCCGAGGCGCAGGAGAATTACAGTTTCAGGCTCGCGAACCTTGCGAAAGGCCTGACCGTGGATGTCCGCTCGGACGCTGTGATGGAGTATGCCGTATTCTGGTGCAACCACGATGTCGCCTGCCTTGAGCCCTACACCCACCTACACATCGAACCAGACCATCACGCAGAATGGAAGATAGAGTACCGCTTCGGTGTCCTGTGATATGCCTCCTAAAGTTATGGCCGGAATCAATAATTCTGGCCATAAATCATTATCTTTGTGCTGCAAACCTTGGCGCAATCGGTTTCGATGACGAGTACGCCTACTATAGCGGTTCGCTCGTGTCTAACTCTTTCGCCCAGATCATCAAGAAACTACACGCCCTTATGCCATCCAACAAGCTCATCACCGTTTTCGACTGGGGCAACACAGATCAGATTGATGCGGAGGCTTCAGCCTGCATTGATTACGCTTATCACGGATATTTTGGAAGCTATTACACATCAAGTGGCATTATCGGAATGACCCCTGATAAATGGTCTCCTATTTCATTTAACCTTGGCAATTATAATTCAACATCCAACGCGAAATCTTATGCCGAACAGGCATTAGAAAATGAATACGGTGCAATAATGTGCTTCAATCTCCGTACACGCAGTGAAAGGGATCCGTTATCTTTATTCCAAGCCATTTCAAATGGTGCTTATGATAGCAGCACAATTTCCTGCTCAAACTGAGACAGAGCCAGAACCGCTGGTTCCGTATCTTCAGGTTACACCATCACATACGAGATGGCTCAATAATCAGAGACAGTTTTGAATGATGATGGAGGAGGGCAGCAGATCCCTGCCCCAGCCTCCATCTCAAGGGAAGATATGACCATTCATATTCCATTCCCACCAACACATCA
>CAVKYA010000235.1:0-4455 GCA_963660255.1 Bacteroidaceae bacterium
GCACAGGGTTAAGGCACAGGATATTCCGAATCGCCACGACCTGCGCCGCGGCGGCAGCCGTCCTGTTCTTTGTGCCGTGGGTAACCCTCAAGGTTAACGAGAAATTGAACGGACAGGAAACGGTGATCCAAACCGAACCGGCAAGAATATGCGAGATTTCCACCCACAACGGGGAAACGCGGGAAGTCACATTGCCGGACAGCTCAAAGGTTCTGCTCAACGCGGGCTCGGTGATTATATTCCCGGAAAGGTTCTCCGCCGCGGAGCGCACAGTGTTCCTTTCAGGTGAGGCCATCTTTGAAGTGGCTCATAACCAGAATATTCCTTTCACAGTGAACACTTCAGACCTGGCGATTCAGGTGCACGGAACGACATTCAACGTGAACGCCTATCCGGAGTCGGGGAGCACCGCCGCGACATTATGTGAGGGAAGCATCTCCGCGACAATCAATGACAAAGGGGAAAGTTTCCTGATGGTTCCGGACGAGAGGCTTTCCTACGACAGGGCCACCGGAGAGGCCACTGTCACACACGTGAACGCAGCGGAGGACACGGCCTGGAAACGAGGGGACATGTGCTTCCGCTCCGAGAATATTCACGGAATAGCAAAGGCGATCGAGAGGAAGTACGGCCTCAACACCTACATCACCTCCGGGAAGTACGATGATATGATCCTGACCGCCAAGTTCGTGCACGGGGAGACACTGGACCAGATGCTCGGTGCGATCTGCAAGCTTGTGCCGGGAATGAGGTACCACATCGAAAACAACTGCGTTTACATAAGATAAAGCCCGCCAGACACAAACCGCCGCCCGCAAAAAAAATTATGAATGAATATATTAATGAATATCATATAAATCGTTAAAAACCAAATACCAACAAAACAGTCTATGAAGCAGATTAAGCATTATCTGATCACGCTTCTGCTGGTCATCATTCCAGCCGTCGGACTTCACGCCCAGAACCAGGTCGTGAACTTCCGGTCGGGGACAATGACCGTCAGACAAGCGTTCGAGGCCATCGAGCATCAGTTAGGGATGACGGTAGCCTACAATGAGAGTCTTCTCGACGTGAACAGAAAGGTCACTCCTCCGTCAGGGAAAACCGTGATGGAGGCGATGACGGCCATCCTGGACGGAACCGGGATGCAGGCCAGTCTGGACGGGAAGATGATCCTCGTGGTAAAAAACGGACAGCAGGCGGAAGCGCCGGCTGAATATTCCGGAAAAGTCGTTGACGCGTCAGGCCCCGTGCCGGGAGCGATGATTCTGCTCGACGGGAAGAAGGACAATGTGGCGATGACCGATCTGGACGGCAACTTCTCCATCAAGGCGGCCCCGGGACGTTCTTACACGGTGTCGATGATGGGCTACAAGGAGTACACGGCCACATTCGGAAGCCAGACGGCCGGGATCGTGGTCACCCTTGTGGAGGACATCGACCTTCTGGAAGAGTCGGTGGTCGTGGGTTACGGCATCCAGAAGAAGGTTAACCTGACCGGAGCGGTCGGAGTCATCAGCGGCAAGGATCTGAACAACAGACCGGTGACCAACGCGGCGCAGGCTCTTCAAGGAGCCGATCCGTCACTTGTGATGAGTATGAGCAACGGTTCCATCGAAGGAAAGGAGTACAGTGTGAAAATCCGTGGACAGGTGTCCCTGAACTCCGGAAGCCCGCTGATCCTCGTGGATGGAATCGAATCGTCGCTCTCACAGGTGAATCCTAACGACATCGAGTCGGTCTCCGTGCTGAAAGACGCATCGGCCTGCTCGATCTACGGTGCGACAGCCTCAGCCGGTGTGGTTCTCATCACCACCAAGAGCGGAAAGGCCGGAGATCTGAAGGTAACCTACAACGGCCGTGGAGGTGTGGCGTTCAACACGACACGCACGGACTTCATCACCACCGGTTATGACTATGTGAACCTCTCCAATGAGTTCACTCTCCACTCCGGCAAAGGCTACAACGCCTGGAACTACACGGACGAGGAGATGCAGATGCTCTACGACCGCAGGAACGACAAGACCGAGAATCCTGACAGGCCTTGGGTCTATACCAACGACAAGGGCAAGTACCGCTACCTGGGAAATTTCGATTGGTACGGCTACATATTCAAAAGAACTCGTCCTGAGACTGAGCACAATGTGACCATCAATGGTGGCAACGACAAGATAGACTACTATGTGAGCGGACGTTACCTCTATCGTGAGGGAGTCTTCAACAACGCCAGCGAGGACATTATGAACGGATATTCATTCCGCGCCAAGGTGAACGCCAAGGTAAAGCCGTGGCTCCGCTACACAGGAAACCTCAACTACGAGGGTTCCGCCTACAACTACGGCGGATTCTGGGAGCAGGACGGATCCGAAGATCTGACCTCTCAAGGCATCCTCTGGAATATCACACAGAACATCAGCCCGACAATCGTGCCGGTGAACCCTGACGGAACCACCACGATGTACACCAACGGAATCCAGTTCGCCGACTCCCCTATCGCGTCGGGACGTGGAGGTGTTTTCACTGACGGAAGGAACAAGAACTCCAGAAAAGTGAACTACTGGGTGATCACCAACAGGCTCGTGTTCGACCTCACAAAATGGCTGAACATCACAGCGGACTACACCTACAGAAGGCGTGACCACCTCAACAGTTACCGTTCATATCCTACGGCAAACACGTGGGACAAGAATATGAAGAACATCGTGGAGTTTTCCAACGGCTCCATCTATGATTTCTTCCAGGAAACTCGCTACTACCAGAACGGCCACGTCGCCAACGCCTACTTCAATGTGAACAAATCCTGGGGCAATCATAACTTTACAGCCGTGGCCGGCTCTCAGTTCCAGGATTATAGGTCCTCAACCTCGAACATCCGTCAGAAAGGGTCCATCTCCGACAAACTGTCGTTCATCAATATGGCGCAGGGTACAATCGAGAGGGCTGATGAGAGCAACACAGCCTACAGGACACTCGGTTTCTTCGCCCGTGTGAACTACGACTATGCAGGCAAGTACCTGTTCGAGATCTCCGGACGTGAGGACGGATCGTCACGTTTCGCGAAAGGCGACCGCTGGGCGTTCTACCCTTCAGCCTCAGCCGGATGGAGAATCTCGGAGGAGAATTTCTGGGGCAGTCTTAAGAACTGGTGGGATCTCGCCAAGGTGCGTGTGTCCTACGGTTCGCTCGGTAACCAGCAGGTAAGCAACTACTCCTACATCAGCACCCTCACCACATCGATGATGAACTACACGTTCGACAGCACGAACCTGGCCGGAAAAGTAAGTACTCCCGGAGCCATCACACAGGGACTTACCTGGGAGACCGTCATCACCTACAACCTCGGATTCGATCTCGGATTCTTCAACAACAGGCTCAGTGCGAGCGCCGACTTCTACATCAGGGACACAAAGGATATGCTGACCTCGTCACAGGAACTCCCAGCGGTCTTCGGAACCAGCTCGCCTAAGATCAACGGAGCAGACCTGAGGACCAAAGGCTACGAGATCACCCTCTCTTGGAAAGACCAGATCAGAGCGGCGGGCAAGCCTCTCTACTACTCCATCTCCGGATCCCTTGGAGACTATGTGACAACAATCACCAAGTTCGACAATCCTAACAAGTCTCTCAGCCAATACTATGTCGGCTACAGACTTGGCGACATCTGGGGCTACGAGGTCGCAGGTCTGTTCAAGACTGACGAGGAGGCCGCTGAGTATCAGTCCAGAATCAACGACTCCGCTGTCAACAGCGCCGTTTATAGCTGCGGCGTGGCGTCAATGGCCAAACTTATGGCGGGAGATGTCAAATTCGTGGACAGGAACGGTGACGGTGTCATCAACACTGGAGCCAACACCCTTGATGATCCAGGCGACCGTTACATCATCGGAAACAGCAGACCGAGGTACACATATTCATTCAAGGGCGATGTGGACTGGAACGGATTCAACCTCTCCGTGTTCTTCCAGGGAGTCGGTCAATGCGATTGGATGCCTCCTAAGAATTGCTCTTACTTCTGGAGCCTTTACGGATTTCCTGCATCCTCATTCGTTCCTAACGATTTCGTGTCTAAGACCTGGACCGAAGACAACAGAAACACCTACTTCCCGAGAAGAAGGGGCTATGAGACTTACGCCAGCAGTTCCCTCGGCGTGAACACAGACCGCTACCTCCAGAACGCGGCATACCTCCGACTAAAGAACATCACTCTCGGCTACACCCTTCCTCTGAAGAAGAACAAGGCCGTCGAAAAAGTGCGCCTCTACCTCACGGGAGAAAACCTCTGGTACTGGTCACCGATGAAAAAGCACACGAAATATGTCGATCCGGAAGTGGCCACCGCATCCTCAAAACAAAGCGACGACTGCATCTACCCATTCTCAAGGACAGTGTCATTCGGAATTGACATAACATTCTAAATGAATATGATCATGAAGACTACATACAATATTCTTATAG
>CAVKYA010000236.1:0-4451 GCA_963660255.1 Bacteroidaceae bacterium
TTCCGCTCAAGATCGCCGAGCAGTTCTACACTGTCCACGGTCTGCCTATCGCCAATGATTCCGAGTGGGCCAACATCAACCCTATGGATCTCCGTGTCGGCGACGACCAACACGCCTATTACATCTGCAAGGGCTACACCACGATCAAACTCAATTTCGACCGTGAGCCGCGCTACTACTCGTCCCTCGGATTCGATGGCGGAAACTGGCTCGGTCAGCTCGGCAACTACAACGACCTCAAGCCTGAGGATATCCATTATGTGGCTTGCCGTGTGGGTGGAGTCCACGCCAAGAGAACCAACCAGACAGGTCCTGTGACCGGTTTCTTCCCTAAGAAGCACTTCCCGATCCAGGCTACGTGGACGGGTAACAACTCCTTCATCGGAGCGTCCGCGACTTGGTATCCTTGGCCGATGATCCGTCTGTCCGACCTCTACCTTCTCTATGCGGAGGCGATCAACGAGGCCGAAGGCCCGAACGGAGCGCACAGCGACGACTTGTTCAAGTACATCAACGCCGTCCGCGAGCGAGCGAAGATTCCTGACGTGAAGACCGCTTGGGACAGCTACAGCAACAGTCCTGGCTACTATAACACCCAGGTCGGAATGCGCGCGATCATCCACCGCGAGCGTCTGAACGAGCTGGCGTTCGAGGGCCAGAGGTTCTGGGACATCCGCAGATGGAAGGAGGCCCCGGCCGAGTACCAGAAAGGAATATACGGTTTCGACATAACGGCCAAGAATCCAGAGGATTACTACGTCAAGAAGTTCGTCTATGAGCAGAAGTTCGGCCTGAAGGACTACTTCTGGCCAATCGCCACAGGCAACATCGAGGTCAATCCTAATCTCGTGCAGAACATCGGTTGGTAACAGTTTAGAGAAACATCGCAAATGAAAAGAACATTACTTATAGCAACATCAATAGCGGCCCTGCTGCTGGCCTTCGGATGCGCCGAGGACAACCACGGCAGGATTGACCAGCTTGACAAGGACTTGGCCGCTCCGCAGCCTGTGGAGGTGACAAAGGTCAAGCCGATAAGCGGCGGAGCCGTCCTCTGGGTCAAGATTCCGGACGACAAGAACATCAAGGGAGTCGTCGCCACCTACACCCGTGGCGGTGTCGAGGTTGACGCGAAGGTGTCCCGTTACGTTGACAGCCTCAAAGTGGAGGGCTATGCCGACACCGACGAGCACGAAATCAAGGTCTGCTCTTTCAATGTCAACGAGAAGAAATCCGAGCCTGTGATCATCAAGTTCAACCCTGAGATGCCGGCCATTCGCACTGTCACACCGACGATGATCGCCGCCGCCGGAGGAGTGAAAGTCAGGATCACTGGTAACGAGAGCAAGGCGGATCTCGCTGTCTGTCTTCTCAAGGATGCCGACCTTGGCAACGCCGACAAGCCTGTCAAAGAGATCAAGTGGACTGAGGTCACGACCTTGTTCACGGCCAGCGACAACGTCACCTTGACAAGGCGTGGCCTCGATCCGGAGGAGGCCGTTTTCGGAGTTTATGTCCGTGACCGTTGGGGGAACATCTCTGACACGGTCAAGACTGTGCTCACACCTCTTCCTGAAATCGAGATCCCTAAGTCCGGATTTTCCTACAGCGCCGCGGCCCTGTGCAGTCAGGATGACAACATATTCACGCTTCAGGCTGAGAACAACAGCTATCCTGTAAGAGGCCTTTGGGATGGATCAGGGCATTCGTCCTCGCCTCACTTTCTGGCTGTTGACAAGGCTCCTCTTCCTTGCTGGCTGACGATCGACCTTGGCTGCAATGTGGAACTCAGCCGTATAGCGACCCTCCCTCGAATCGACTATCCGCAGATCTTTGGTGACGCTCACGTCCGCAACTTCGAGTTCTGGGGCAGCCAGAATCCTTCCGGACTCCCTGGAGACGGCGAGCACGGCTTCGATGACTCGTGGAAGTGCCTTGGCAAGTTCATCCAGTACAAGCCGTCAGGCTATCTCGACGACGGTACTCCGGGAGTCATCACTCAGGAGGACCGTGAGGCCTTCAACAATGGTAACGACTTTGAACTGGACGGCGAGGCCTACCCAGACGCGTTCTATCATTTCCGCTACCTCAGGATCGTCCTTACCTCATACGTGGCTTGGGAAATGCCTGACGCGGCCAACGCCGCGGTTCAGTTCGGCGAGATCACACTTTACGGACGCGTGGTGGAATAAATTCTAAATAACTATGAATATGAGTATTAAGAATATATCATTAAGACTCTTGACTGCTACCGGCATCGCAGTCGCGCTCGCTTCTTGCGGCGGTCAGGACGAGATCTATAAGGAATGGGTCAAGAAGGGTGGCTACGACTACCCGGCAAAGGCCCTCAACCTCACCTCCGTCTCTGGCTACCAAAGCGTGGTTGTAAGCTGGGAGAAGCCTATGGACCCGGCAGTCCGCACGGCCACCTTGTTCTGGGACAACTACGCAAACTCACAGAACATCGACTACGCCGACTATCCCGACGGGAAGGTCACAATGGAGGTCGGAAACCTTGAGGACAGGTCCTACACTTTCGATGTCGTCAACTACGACGATGCCGGCAACCAATCCCTCGCCGCCGAGATCACGGTCTCTCCTTATGGCGACAGCTGGATGATCTCACGTTCCGAGCGTACCGTCACCTCCGCCAGGATGGACGGCCGCAACGCCAAGATTGTGATGTCCAAGGCGACGGACGAGATGGTAGCCACCCGTTTCCGTTACAAGAACCTTCAGGACGAATGGGTTGAGTGCGAGACTGTTTTGAAGCCAGGCGAGAATGAGGTCACCTTCCCTGACGCCCTCAGAGGCAAGAGGTTTGAATATTCATCCTCTTTCTGCCCGGCGGCTGGCAAGGACACTGTCTGGAACCACTGGACGAAATCATCCGATGGCATTTCCTATCAACTTGACGGCAGCCGCTGGAATGTTTCGGTGACTAACGGTCAGTACAACGGAATCAACACACCTGAGAAGATTTTTGACGGCATATTCGACCGTTCGTCTTACAGCTGGCACAGCTCAAAGTCAGACAACAACAAACAGGTGTTCCCGAAGATTCTGTCGATTGACACAATGGCATCCGCGGGTGAGGAATATGCCTTCACAGGCTTCACATTCTACGAGAATGACTCCGCATCCTCTATGCGCTACATCAAGAATTTTGTGATCTATGTCGGCTCAAAGGCTTACGATCAGAATGACGCTGACTATCAGAGTGAAGGCCATTTCGGCATTCCGTTCATCAGCGGAACGCTCTCGACAAGCGAGGCGCAATATTCAGTAAATTCCACCTCTGGCGCCACCGGGCGTTATCTCGCCATCGTGTTCAGAGACTCTTGGAACGCGCAGGACGGATTCATCGACCTCTGGGAACTTGTCCCTTACGGTTATATTCCTTCGTTGGCTGACTAACGGCTGAACAGATGAAAATGTATCATTCAATACTTCTTTCGGTTCTCGTGCTTCTCTCTGCGGCGACATCCTGCAAAGAGAAGCAGGAGCCGACTCCGGAGCCTGAACCGGAAGTGAAGGCCGCCGCGTTCACGGCCACGCTTGACGCTTCCGCATCCACCCCGTTCAAGACATCTTGGGCTGAGGGTGACGCTATTCATCTCATCGGTGTCAAGGACGGCAAATCCACATCAGAGACCATCACGGCCTCTTCCGTGTCATCTGCAAGCGCCACTTTCACATCGAAAGGAAGCGTCAAGGCCGATTGCGATGAATATTACGCCTTCATCGCGGAAACCGGAGTCACCGGATGCGATCCGGCTTCCTCTTGGACAGTATCTTCCTCAACCGCCTCAACCCGCTCAATTGCGGTGGCGAAGTGCGGCAAAGGCTCTTCTTCCCTGAGTTTCAGGAATATATTCTCGTTCCTCAAGGTTGAGGTTTCCGACGCTTCCGTCAAGTCCATCGAACTGAAAGGTAACAACGAGGAGGATCTGAACTATGATGTCACGGTTTCGACTTCAGACTATTCAGTCTCCCTTGCCTCAAAGTCTGCGTTCGAAGCACAGAAAACCATTAAGGTCAGTGTGAGCGAACCTGGTGACTGCTACATCAGCCTTATCCCGGGAACCGTACTTGGGCAGGGGTACACCATCACCGCCTACGACGCTTCGGGCAAGGTTGTCAGCAAGTCCGTATATTCGGAAAAACTCACTGTCCCGAACGGGAAAGTCATAACGGCCGGAGAACTTCAGCCTGAATCAGTTGAGTTCACCGCCTCGTTTGAGGACACCACTACTCCTGAGTTCAAATCCACTTGGACTGACGGCGATGTGATAGAGGTCGCTTGCCTCAATGGCGAGACACTTGTAACAGAGACCATCAAGGCCACGGAGATCTCATCCGACGGCAGGACCGCCAAGTTTGTCTCCAACGGCACTATTCCTGCCGGTGCTTCAGGCTACTATGCGATGATTCCAAGCACTGGAATAGAC
>CAVKYA010000237.1:0-3129 GCA_963660255.1 Bacteroidaceae bacterium
GTAAATATCCACCGGATGTCCGGCGGAACTACCCACCTTACTACCCACCTTACTACCCACCTTAACTCCCCTAATTTCTTCTTTAGTGGGGTAGTTAACATTTTTGATGGTGGTATAGAAGACATTGGCCTCTGACATAAATTCCGGACGCAATTCTGCCTTATAGCCGTCAAGTTGAGCGGAAAGGTCGCAAATCTTCCGTAATCCGGAGCCACGTTTTTCCATATATCCAAGGTGAGTGAAAACATCCGCCAATATAGGATTCCTTCGCACAGAAGGCACTTTGGATATATCCCTGTTCTGGATCAGCGTGCCATCAAACATTCCACCAGGACTATTGAACTCTATGCGGTCATCGAATATGTCAATATGGACTTCACCTCCAATAATGGTGTAGTCACGATGGATAAGATGATTGACAATAGCTTCCAATATGGCTCTTTTGGCATAGTCAGGGAGATTCTTGCGTCCGTCCGGAAGTTTCACCCATCCGCTGTTCGTGTTTGAGTTCACGAAATCCACGCCTGCACGGAGCAGGAGGAGCAGGTTACCTTGATACTCGTGGTCATTGATTGCATCCGTCTTGGTCAACCCGGCCCAGCGTGTTCCGACAAGTTTCGAGTTGTATGTATTGCAATTATCGGAGAATAGTATTCCCGCCTGTGTCAGAACTCCGTCTGATGTAACAAGCCCCATAGACTCTAGCATTTTCTCATCAAATGGTTGTCCGACTCTACCGGAAAATGTATTTGCCAAAATTGTAAAAGAGTTATCAGCCCGTCTTGCCGACGTTTTCTGTGCGTCAAACGTTGAGTTCGTTCCTTTAAGCACTAAAGTAAGCAGTTGATGTTGGGCGGCTTGAACACTTTCGTTTCCTATTCGGATGAAAGCGGAACGGTTTCCATCCAGACAGTAGTAATACGGTGTTTGTCGGCCTTCCGACACTTTAACCTCAAGGACCACCTTGTCTTCGGATTTATGAGGTATAAGTTCAACATCAGGAATTGGATCAAGATGAGCGTTGATCTCTTGACTTATGAACTCGGCATCGGCCTGAGCGTGTTCCAAGCCTATGATATTCCCAGAATCATCTACACCGAAAAACAGACTGCCGCCCTTAGTGTTCGCAAAAGCGGAAATGCTTTTCAGCCAACTCTTTGTTTTCTTCTTCTCTACAGATTCCTTGAAATCGTAGGTCGAGCATTCTACGTTCACTATTTTGTCAAGTGTCATACTCATAAGTGTCATTGTCTTTTACAAAGGTACGTTTTTATTCTATTTCTTCCGATATTTCCCGTACGAGACGTTCTCCAACTGGCCGGTGTCGCACCATCGGCGGATGATGCAGTCGGAGGTGCGTTCGCTTTTGTCCAAGGCATCGGAGAGGGCAAAGCCGATAGATGACATTATCTCGCGGTATTGGAATCCGTAAGTCCGGAGTCATTGTCAGCATTGCTGATGCGTTTCCCGGCGTGACCACGGGACTTGCCTTTGGAAAGGTGACAGGTGAACTTCACGGAAATGAGATTCTTGAAGTTACCCCACTTGGTCTCTTCCGAATAGCGGAATCCGTTTATGTCTGCGTAGGACTTTGTCGGGGTGGGATTATGGACATATTCCAATCCAACAGACATTGATTTGAATTTGTATAGCACAGATGCGATCGTGTTGAATCCCGTCTTGGTGTAAACATCTCCGTCAACCAATGTCATCGGAAGGTTCGCATTCCATATAATCCGCCAATTTCCAGGCAGTAACTGAACGCTTATGCCGGCGTTATGAAGATTATGGTTCACCGGATAATTGGGAGTACGGTATTCCAATCGCTCATAATTGTAGAAAGGCTGGAAAGCGAACCACTTGATCGGCTTGTAACTCAATGATATTGACATCTGCAAACTATGCACATCATTGATGCTTACCATACGTCTTATGACATTTTCCCCTTCGGCATACAACACCGGCATATTCTTATCCGGGTAATAGGAATATGACACCGACGGAGCCAGATATAGCTTGCCATCTTCTGACGCGTACTTATAGCTCAGATTCGCATAATAGTAATAATAAGGTTTCAAGCCAGTGTTTCCCTGTGCGTAGAAACACTCGTCGATGGTCACGACACTGTTTGTCAGATCACCGATGTTCGGCACGGATGAGTTGACCGAAGCCGTCAGCCTCATCGCTGAATGTTTGCCATATTGCAGGTTCAAGGCAAGCGACGGACGCAGCACCAGATAGTTGTAAGTCTCATTCGCCGCTGTCCGATAATGATTGTTTTCCAGACCTTGTCGCTGAACAATGCTTCCGCGATCAATGAATATGATTTATTATCAATATGGTTGTTGAACGAGTACCCTCCGGCATCGCTCGACAACATATTATCAGAATCAGATTTATAATATGTGTTCAGCACATTGAATGAGACACTCCTGTTTTGATTGAATAGATGCGTGTAATACAGATCAGCGGAAACTGATGAATAATCACTCTCCAGCCTGCGGGTGTTGGTCAAAGGTGGTTCGCCTGAGCCGATCAGTTTCTGTGAATATTCCTGTCTGCCGGGAGATTTGCGGTATTCCACCTTGGCATTGAAAAGGTCCCTGCCCTGGTAGCGCTGATATGCCATTTGGCCAATATGATACCGTCCTTTGTAATCACCGGAAACACCTCTATATTCATTCGTCCTATCATAATATGAATATGTGTTGTTCATACGATTGTCATTCAGAGCGCGATAGTCGATGAAGTACGCCGCCGTGAACATATTCAAAGAATCCATGTAGGCCACTGAAAGCATATCTGTGCCATAGCCGGTTGTGACGCTGTTTTTAGTGTCAAGGTACAGGCTGTAGAGCCTGTCGGTCCTTTTCTTGGTCGTCACGTCTATCACGGCACCGATATTCTCGTGCGCGTATCTCGCGGGAGGGTCGCTGTAGAAGAGAATGTTCTTGATGTCCTCGGCTTTAAGCAGCATCAGGTCACGTGCCGACCTTCGCATCCCATCGATCAACACGAGTATGCTCTTGTTGTCAACCGTGACAAGATCTCCGCTCGAAGCGTTGGTCTTGAATTGTGGCATGCTTCCGATGGCATCCAATGCATTATTCCCGATCTTCCTTGCGCTTT
>CAVKYA010000237.1:3275-4447 GCA_963660255.1 Bacteroidaceae bacterium
ACAAATGAGATTTGAAGCAGGTACTCTTTGTTTTCCTTGACGTTCAGTTCAAAAGAGCCGTCAAGGTCTGTTGTCGTTCCTGTGATCAGGATCGAATCAGGCAAGTCATAAAGGACACAGTTCACACCGACAATCGGATTCGCCTCCATGTCTATGACTTTACCACGAATATATTCTTGCGAATATGCGGTTTGGCTAGAGTACAATAGCGCGTTCAATAAGACTAAGACAAACAGTGCTCTTCTCATTTTGATTCTTTTTGAACCAAAATTATAGAGAAAAAGTTTCAACCAGAAATGGATTATTTCAGGATGCCGGAATATGACATGCTAATATTCAAATAGTTACAAAATAGTCTTATAAACAAAGTTTAATATTCACACTTTATTCTTTCATCAGATTGCGAATATAAGTCCCCAAATTAATGTCATGCTCCCCAAGCCCCAGCTTCTTTCTGATCTCGCTGCTGTTATTGAAGTGACTCTTTAGTTGGATATATTCCCCGATCTCTTTTCCTTTCAGTCCCAATGCATACAGGCAGCAATAGTTTATTTCCCACTCATTCAAGCCACGGTTTTCAAGGTGCTTGATGAATTTGGGATGACTGCCCGCGAATGCCAACCGGGTGGAAGACATGAAAACCTCCTCATTCGCGACAAGCTTCTCCATCTCTTGATTAATCTTTCTGTCCATGCCTCTGTTGTCGGTTATATACGCCAAGAAGAAGCGATTAAGCAAGGCCAACCTTTCCAGCAGCGCATTTTTCGCGGCTTCTTCAAGTTCGTTATCGCGTTCAAGGAGCTCAGTCAGACTATCCCTTTCCTGTTCTATCTGATTATATAGCAATCTGTATTTCTCCTTCTCTTGTTTTGCCAACTCGGACTCAACGGTTTTCACTTTCAATCTATACCGGATTATGACGAGCAATGAAAGGACAACAATGATGACTCCGATGGCGGCCAGCACCCGACGGTCGCTCCGCTCTTTATCCTGAATGTTCTTTAATTCCAAAGAATGCCTTTCCTCAATGAACTCAATGCCAGCCTTTGACTTGGCGTAATCCAAAGAATCCGTCATCTTGACATATTTAAGATACCCATCCAAAGCTTTTTCATATTCCCCTCTATGTTTGTGAATATCCGCGAGCAGCGCATAATATCGAACCTTTTGCT
>CAVKYA010000238.1:0-4427 GCA_963660255.1 Bacteroidaceae bacterium
ACTTCAAGATGAGGGAGGACAAGCCATATTCATTCTGGGAATATGTCAAGATTCTTGTCATTTCGGCGGTGATCCTGGCATTCATCCTGTTTGTTATGGTACCTTATATTCCGAAGACCGCGGCATATTTCGACCTGTTCTTCGTGAACACTTTGGGGCTTCCGTACAACACCGGAGCCGCCTTCTTCATCGTGGCTCTCCTCACGGCTTGCTTCTGGGGACTTTTCAAGACCCTCAAGACGGAAAAAGTGTTCTGGAACACGGCTCTGCTGTGTTTCACCACGATCGTGATCGGTTTCTCGGTGTTCAGCATCGTGATCATCCGCTCGTGCGCCAAGACTCCTACCAACGAGTACCAGCCTGACAACGCTTTCACGCTTGTCCGTTACCTGTCCCGTGAGCAGTACGGCTCGACTCCGTTGTTGTACGGCCAGTACTACGGTGCTCCGTACGAACTTGAGCAGGACACCTATTGGGCACCTCTTGACGGCAAGTACAAGAAGGCTCCGAGTCCGGTTGACGTGAAGTATGACCGCGCCGGAAAGATGCTGTTCCCGAGAATGTACAGCAATGACGAGAGGCACATAAAGTTCTATGAGTCCTACACCAATGGCAAGGGGACTCCTGTCCCGGGGGCTCAGTACAAGAAGCCTACGCAGGGAGCCAACCTGTCATATTTCTTTGATTTCCAGCTTGGATGGATGTACTGGAGGTATTTTATGTGGAACTTCGTTGGCCGTCAGAACGAGATTCATTCTCCGTCCTCGGATCTGTTCACCGGAAACTGGGAGAGCGGAATCCCGTTTATCGACAAGATCCACCTCGGCGACCAGAGCAACGCCCCACAGTGGCTTCAGGACAACCCCGGCAAGAACCACTACTTCTTCCTGCCGCTCCTCCTTGGACTCATCGGCCTATGCTTCCAGTTTGACAAGGACCGCAGGGGCTGCTGGCTGACATTCCTGCTGTTTTTTATGACAGGAATCGCCATTGTGCTCTACCTGAACCAGACTCCGTACCAGGTGCGTGAGAGGGACTACGCCTACGCCGGGTCGTTCTACGCATTCGCTATCTGGATCGGATTCGCTGTCGCGGCGATATATTCATTGATCACATCCGCGTTGAAGGAAAAGCATACGGTCGCGGTGGCAGCTGTGGCTTCCATCGCCTGCCTTTTCGTGCCTACGCTGATGGCGGAGGAGAACTGGGACGACCACGACAGAAGCAACCGCTATACTTCTGTCGAGGTAGCCAAGAATTATCTCAACTCGGTGGGAGAGAATGGATTACTTATCACTCACGGTGACAACGACACGTTCCCGCTTTGGTACGCTCAGGAGGTTGAGGGCTTCAGGAATGATGTGAGAATATGCAACACCTCTCTTCTTGGAACCGACTGGTACATCGACCAGATGAGGTATGCGATCAACAATTCCGCACCTTTGAACCTGTCAATCGGACAGGAACAGTACCTTTATGGTATGAACGAGTGGATCCCGATCGAGGATAAGCGTGACCAGACTCTGCTGCTGTCTGACTGTATCACCGTATTCAAGCATCCTGACGCGAAACTGGTCTATCAAGACGGCCGCAAGATGGATTACTGGGTGTCCCGCAAGATGATAATTCCGGTCAACAAGGAAAACTGCCTCAAGAGCGGAATCGTGAGCGAGAAGTTCGCGGAGCAGATTCCGGACTCCATCGTCATCGAGATCCCTAAGAGCAAGAACTACCTCAGCAAGCCTGAGCTCTTCCTTCTTGACTTCCTTTCCACCTACCAGTGGGACAGGCCTTTGAATGTGCTCAACCAGGGCGGAGACCTGAACGTCGGCATCAAGAATTACTTGATGTACGACGGATTCTCCTACAGGTTCACCCCGATCAAGAATAAGGTACAGTCTCTTGATGTAGGTCTCGTGGACACAGATGACCTGTACGACAAGATGACCAACAAATTCTGTTTCGATGCGGTTTCCCGTGAGGATTATTGCGTTGACTACCAGAACACCTACACATTCCTCGGTGTGATGTCGCTGAGAAATCTGTTCGTGTCATCGGCCAACGCTTTCATCGCCGCCGGTGAGAATGACCGTGCCGAGGAGATGCTCGACAAGTGCCAGCAGGTTCTCAAGCCGAAGGAATATCCTTACGACAACTCGATCCTCGGCTGGGGCTCCAACGCCCTTTTCCCGATCGAGATGGTCAAGGACTACTACGCTCTCGGAAAGCCTGAGAAGGCCAAGGCACTCGCTACAGAACTGACCAACGAACTCACCGAGTCCATCAGGTTCTACCTTGACTTCTACCCGATGTGCAAGAGTGACTTTGAATATAACTGCAACCTCATCTACTACATGACCAACGATGTCATCCGCAAGGCCGGTGACAAGGAACTCGCCGACGAGATCGAGAAATCCCTCGCCGCCTTCCTTTCCGCCCAGTCATAAGTTGGTTCGGAAATCCCGATAGCAGTTATCGAAACAAAGGGATGATAATCCATCCCGAATCGCAAGTGGTGTTATAATTTTGCGCCGTCAAACAAAAAAAAGAGCGTAAGATTATGACACCACTTGAAATTTCCACGGCTGCTATGAGCGCCAATTCCGGATCACTGATCATCGTTTGCGCGGTCGCAAGCGCGGTTGTTCTGGTTTTTTCCTTCCTGCACGAGAGGCTCAAGGCCTTCAATGCCAAGCACAGCATCATCACCTATTCAGACAATCTCGTAAGACCGGTATCCTGGAATGGCGGGAGAGACGGTGTGGACGCCGACGGCATTCCATACTATGGATCCCTTGAAGATGAGGATTCTGACACGAAAGTTGATAACGTTGTGTCCATCCACGATGTTGTAAAGAAGGATAAGGAATATGGAAACTCAGGAACTCACGCTGCATAATGAATTGAAGCGCAAGAGCATATTCCTGAGAGACTACACCACCGAACTTTACGCCAGCGGGGCGACGACAATCCGCATCGAGAAGAATCTTGGCAGGATCGCCGAGAAATGGCACACCAAGGCCGACTTCTCCGTGCTCCCCACCTGCATAGTCCTGAACCTTTGGGACGAGAAAGAGGAGAAATCCTACACCGTGACCGGAAAGATTCCTGCCGACAGGATCAACTTCAACACGGTCTCAGATCTCAGCGGACTCAGTTGGAAGATTGTCGAGGAAGGGCTTGATGTCCGGACCGCGACGGCCCGGTTCAAGGAAATCCTTGAGAAGAAAAGACTCAATCCTTGGCTTGTGCTTGTTCTTGTGGGACTTGCCAACGCCTCTTTCTGCGAGCTCTTCGGTGGAGACCTGATCTCGATGGCAATCGTGTTTCTCGCCACGGTGGACGGCTTTTTCCTTAAACAGAAACTTCCCGCAAAAGGAGTTGATTTCAGGATTGTGATTGTCCTTGCCGCCTGTCTTTCCGCCGTGATAGCCTGCTCGGGCTTCGTCTTCGGCTGGGGAAAGACCCCGGAAGTGGCCCTTGCCACAAGTGTTCTTTATTTCGTGCCCGGAATCCCTTTCTGCAACGCTGTCTGCGACCTTATCTATGGCCATTACATCTGCTGCATAAGCCGTTTCCTGCACGCGTTGATCATAACAGTCTGCCTGTCCTTGGGACTTTGCATCGCTTTCGGACTGCTGAATATTCAATTTCTGTAATGGAACTTTTCTTTCTTATCATAAAAGACGGTATCTTTGCCGCGATAGCGGCGATAGGCTTCTCAAGCATAAGCAACCCGTCACCGAAGGTGTTCCCTTTGTGCGCCTCGATCGCTGCGGCAGGACATATGACCCGATACGTGTTGATGAATATATGCGGCTTCCAACTGGCCTCCGGCAGTATGCTTGGTGCTCTTGTCATCGGCTTTCTGGCTTTGCTGGCGGCTAAGATGATCAAGACTCCGGCGGAATGCATCTCCTTTCCGGCATTGCTTCCGATGGTTCCTGGAATGTACGCCTACCGGACTATACAGTCTCTGCTGCACTGTCTGGGATCATATTCAGAACCCACGTTTATGCACTATCTGTACCTGCTGAGGTTCAATTGGATGACTTGTATTGTGACCATCATCGCGATGGTGGTCGGAGCCCTGCTTCCCATCCTGCTTTTTCAGAATTTTTCATTTAAGGTCACAAAGTAATGGAATTCAGGCAACTACGTTATTTCGTCAAGGTCGCGCAATTGTGCAGCTTCTCCGAGGCCTCTAAGGCTCTGTTCATCTCCCAAAGCACACTGTCCCAGCAGGTAAAGCAGCTTGAGGACGAGCTTGGAGTGGATCTTCTTGTCAGGGATTCAAGGCACGTCGCCCTGAGCGACTACGGAGAGCAGTACCTCCCTTACGCCAAGCAGGTGCTCAAGGATGTGGACGCAAGCGCGGAAAGGATGAAGGACGTGAGGGAACTGAATATAGGCACGTTGAATGTCGG
>CAVKYA010000239.1:0-4403 GCA_963660255.1 Bacteroidaceae bacterium
CTACAAGACTAAACCCTTATGTGTTAGATTTGATTAATAAGAAACTTAACAGTGAGGATGAGTTGGCTCCGTCTCCAGTAGGTATCGTATTGATGAATTACTGCACAGGAACAGAAGCGCAAGGTAATGGTCAAGCTCTTGTTGATGCAATACTTCAGATGAATGGAAAGTTCTACTTGAACCGCGACCCTAATGGTAAAGAATGGCCCAAGGGAATAGGTGGAACAGAAAGTGGAGACACACAAACTCCTGTTCAATCTGCCAAAGAGGGCTACAGCTCTGGGTTCAATGTTGACACGGAGAACTGGAAGGCTTTCTAAGGAAGCGGGACATTTCCAAAATTGAATTTTGATAACCTATGATTAAACGGAAAACGTCTTTCCCCAGGACGTTTTCCGTTGGTCATTCAGAAGTGAGGCTGATCGCTGACGATTGGTCGGCATATAGTGACAATGGACACTGGTGTCATCATATTCAGTGAAAAAGAGATTGACAACTTCGGGAAAGGCTATTGGACAATGAAAGTTAAAATATTCAGATAACATTATGAAGAAGAACCACTTCGCGTCAGCCGCCGCCATTTGTGCCGGGCTGATATTCAGTGCCTGCGAAAGTAACCTGAATGAATGTAAGACGAACAACAATGACATCATTGCCGGAGTCGAGGAGGCCATGGCCACTCGAACCTGCATTGATGGAGATCCGGCAAACGCTGGCGGGTCTGTGGGTCTGCTATGGACATCTGGTGACGAACTCGGAGTGTTCGCCTCCAAGGATGGCAATCAGGTAAAGTACACGAAGAAGACCGACGCCAAAGAGGCTGAGGCCGTCTTCACTACGACTGCCACCGACTTCACTCCGATGTACGCATATTATCCGTACAACTCGGCCAATGAGGGCCGACCGGTCACCTCTCTCTACGGCACATTGCCGCCGACACAGGAAATGACCAGCGGCAACATCACCGGCGACTATAAATATGGCCGCGCGCAGGAAGGTTCCGCCGAGTCCGGCTACAAGTTTGTCTTCCAGCACTTCTTCTCTATTGTGAACGTCTCTATTGACGCTACAGGTACAGCGTTGGCGGACGACGTGCTAAAGACTGTAACCCTCAGTGTGAAACGTGGAGACTCCGATGTGAAGCTCTGCGGCAATTTCACATTCAATGTCCTGAAGGGCACCTGGTCTCTTAACGGCATCGGCTCCACGACCTTGACAATGGACTGGGGCAAAGGTGCATCTCTCGCTTCGAAGATCGATCGCTACATCAGCGTTTTCCCGGAAATCAAAGCTGGAGACATCCTTAACTTCGAGTTCACGACAGAGAAGCACACCGCCACTCTCAGCGTAGAGTGCAAGGTTGACTTCAGGAAAGAGCAGATGTACTCCTTCCCGCTCACACTCAGCAACTTCGCCGACAAGATTGTCATCGATGGCGGCAAGACTGATCCGGATCCGGAGGTCATCACGGGTACGTTCACCTGCGCGTCTTACAATGTGGATGGATTGCCACAAAAGTTGACTTTAGGTTTTATTCCAGTAACAATAAACAAAGATGGCCCTGGAAAAGACGGCACCACAAAGATAGGAACGTTGATTAACCAGTCATCGGTATGGGATTTCTTCGGTGTATCAGAAGATTTTGAATACGATAGCCAACTCCGTTCTGCACTGACAAATTACAATGCGGGGAAATGGCGTGGAACGGTAACCTCCGCCCAGCTTTCACAACGAGCCGACACTGATGGTTTATGCTTCTATTGGAAAAAGAGTCTTTCAGTCTCAGCAGATGATGGAACGAATTGGATACAGTATAATCACGAAAAGGGAGGTCTCACTGATGGCGCAAACACCTGCATCAAGAAAGGTTTCCGATACTATTTAGTTACATTGGCTGACGGAACGCAGATTGATGTATACATCACTCATATGAACACCTATAGTGACAGCGATAAGTCAGCATATATTGCGGCGCAGGAAGGTCAGTTGACTGAAATCGTCGAGTACATTAAATCTCATCTGAACGGTCGTCCTATCGTCATTATGGGTGACACAAATATGCGTTATACCCGTCATAAGATAGAGGAATTGCTGATTAATGTCATCAATAAAGTCGAAGGTCTTGAAATTCACGACCCGTGGATTGACTATCCCAGAGAAGGCGTGTATCCGACCTACGGTGGTAAATCAATTATGGCGTATGGCACGAATGACACGGAAAATGATGACTGCGGCCCTGACGGCAAAGGCTATGGTTATCAAAAAGGTGAAGTGGTTGACAAAGTCTTCTACATCAACATAAAAGGCGCCGCCACCCAAATCAAGGCCAACAGCTACCTCTGTGACAATGAGACCTACGCCAACCTCGCCGACCACTACCCAGTAGTCATCAACTTCTCCTACACCACCACAAAGACCACGGAAAAATAAAATTAAGAGAGCTATACGAACAAAAAAAAATGAGCATCTATAACACATAAGCTATAAAAAGGGAAACCCACAGAGTTTCGGTGGTTTCCCTTTTTGAGTTATGTAAGTAGTCAATGAATGCGAAACCACACATTCTACTTTTATTTATCGTGCAGACTTTACGATAAATGAATAGCAAAGGGGCAATAATTTGTCGGTAAATAATTACTGTGCAATCATAGCTCATCACTGCTGTCCACTAAAAAGTGGGCGAGTTTATAAATTATAATAATTAAAAATCAAACAAAGTTGGTTCACTGTAACCATCAAGTTCATTGACAATATTGCAGTCGGGTTTTACAAACAAGTCTTTGAGGGGAGTTGTGTCTGTCAGTGAGATGCTTACGATCTGCAGCATCTCATAGATGGATCTCTCGACACGCATCTTCTTCTGCACGATGGCCATCATACAATAGCTGATGACGGCGGAGTAGATCTGTATCCTGACGGCGTTTTCGGAGTTTCCCCAGAACTTTTTTATCTTGAGGTGCTGCTTGATCCACTTGAAGAACAGCTCTATCTGCCATCTCTGATGATATAGCTCGGCCACCATCATAGGACTGATATCCAGCGCGTTCGTGAAGAATATGAACTCCCGTTTGTTCTCTTCATCCCGGTATTTGACCCGTCTGATCCTGTCGGGGTACTTTTCCATTGTGCGCTGCCCGTCCATATAACCGACGGCATCGGACAGGATGCCGGAGCCGGACCGGAAACGCCTCGCCCATCTGACCGGCCGGAAGTCGTTGTTCCTCTTGCCCCTGACCACGAAGTAGGCGCCTACGCCCTCAATGTTGTGGAGCCGCTTGAAGTCGTTGTAGCCGCGGTCGAAGATGTAGAATGAGTTCTCCTCGTAGGGGATGGAATCCATCGCGTTCATGTCATTTACTCTGGCCTCAGTGATATGGAAGAACGTCGGGATCGAGGTCTCAATGTCATACAGTGTATGAACCTTGACGCCGCCCTTCCTCTGGTTCTTTCTGTACAGAGCCCACTTGAATGTCGCAAGACATAGCTCGATTGTGGTTGAGTCAAAGGCATATACGTTACCGCCTAGCTTGAAGATCTCGTCGGCCCTGCAGGCCCTCGCCTCGGCAACAACCTTATAGGCGAACTCCTCGAAGATGCGGTAATCGCGCCTGCTGTTGGCTTTGGAAAGATTGCTTTTCGTGGCGGCCTTGCCAAATCCCAGATGGAATGCCTTCCTCGCATGAACCTGGGTCGCCAATACGACATCGCGGAGACTCTCTCGGTTGCAGAGCTGCCCGAACATGAGGACCGCAAGCTGGTTGTAGCAGGTGAACTGTTTGACATACTTGTCGCCGCCATACTTTCGTGTAATATAGTTGAAGTCGTTGCGGTCAAGGAAGTCTAAAAGCTGGGAGAACACGTATTTTCCTCTATTCATGTGCCATTCTACATTAGTCCGGCAAAGATAGATTCAAATCGGTTGACTCGAAAAATGCTTGTAATTACCTAACTCTCAATATTGTCAAAGAACTTTTATGATTTTTTAGTGGACACTAATGATAGCTCATAGTTAATTTTCCTAAAATAATGTAGCGAAAATGCAGCACTTGTCATCAAAATTATAATAATCATACAACATAAGGAGTAATGAATAGAGTTCATATCACAAATAATTGGAGCTCAATTGAAGACGGATTATTACCCGTCAAAAGCGATAATATAGATCTATGCAAGCCGTTTTATCGATATATGTCAAAGAAATCCTTTGACTACATTATGCGCGGAAGTTTTCAATTTAAAAATCCAGCTCTTTGGAGAGACCCATATGAGAAACTTATAGTGAACAGCGACTTTTCAAAACTTGGATATCAAAAACCAGCTACATATGCTGCTTGTTTTACGCGACTTCCGAACAGTGAAGCTCATTGGAAAATGTATTCAAATCAAAATGAAGATTGTTTAAG
>CAVKYA010000240.1:0-4339 GCA_963660255.1 Bacteroidaceae bacterium
CCTTGCCTTGACGGCTCCTACAAGGTGAAAGTCGATCCGGGCACCCAGTCCGGCACCGTGATGAAGCTCCGAGGAAAGGGACTCCCGGCCGTGAGCGGGTACGGAAGCGGAACCGGAGACCTTTACGTCAAGATTCTGGTCTGGATTCCGAAGAGGCTCTCCTCTGACGAGAAAAAGGCCCTGGAAGAGATGAGGACCAGCAGGTCGTTCACTCCGGATCCTTCACGTGACGACAAGGCGTTGTTCGACAAGATGAAGAACATATTCTAAATGAGAAGTAAATTAATAATCGGCATAATGGCCTTCCTGTGCGTTTCGTGCGGGAGGGCTGTTTCCGTTCTTGACTGCGACTTCCACTTGGACCACGTTCTTGAGGTAGAAGGCCGCCAAGGAGTCGCGACCGACGGGAATTTCTACTATATTTCCGGATCCACCGCCCTCTATAAATATGATATGGATGGCAATCTGATCGCCAAGAACGAGAACCCGTTCAAAGACCTCCAGTTGGAATGCAACCACATCGGCGACATTGATGAATATAATGGTGAACTCTACGCCGGATGCGAATTTTTCCTCGACGGAGTGGGCAAGAATATCCAGACCGCGATCTACGATGCCAAGACCCTTGAATATAAGCGTTCTATCCCGTGGGTTCCGGAATCCGGACAGGTGGAATGCTGCGGCCTCGCCGTGGACAGAGATCGTCAGGAGGTTTGGATGGCAGACTGGGTTCAGGGATCAGAACTATATTGCTATGATCTCAATACGGGAAAATATCTGAGAAGCCTCACTCTCTCCCCTGCCCCGAGACTCCAGCAGGGGATCTATTGCATTGACGGTCAGATGCTGATCTCGTGCGATGATGGTGACGCGGAGAAAGGTGAGCCGGACAATCTGTACAAGGCCGACCTCAAAACCGGAGAGGTGACACTTTTCAGAAGTATGGACGATTTCATCCTGACCGGTGAGATCGAGGGACTTACGATGAATCCCAAGAACGGGAACCTCGTCGTGATGTCCAACAGAGGGGCGAGGATAATCCTTGGAATGCCCAAAGGGTTTTATCCCGGCTACGACCACGAAATTCATAACATTTACATCTATAAACCAGAACAATAACGAACAAGACAATGGCTAAAGTTATCACATTCGGAGAGATTATGTTAAGGCTCTCCACCCCTGGCTACCTGAGATTCTCGCAGGCAAAGCAGTTCGAGGCGACTTTCGGCGGCGGAGAGGCCAACGTGGCTGTCTCACTCGCCAATTTCGGAATCGACTCGGAATTTGTCACCAGATTCCCTGAGAACGACATAGCGCAAAGCTGCATACGCGACCTTCACTCCTATGGTGTCGGCACCAAGCACTGCGTATTCGGCGGAGACCGTCTAGGGATATATTTCCTTGAGACCGGTGCCGTGGCACGTCCAAGCAAAGTGGTATATGACCGAGCATATTCATCAATCTCAACCATTCAGACTGGAATGATCGATTGGGAGAAGGTTTTTGAGGGGGCGGATTGGTTCCATTGGACCGGCATTACTCCGGCCATAAGCCAGAGCGCGGCGGACGTTTGCCTTGAGGCTGTGAAGGCCGCGAACAGGCTTGGAATATTCGTGTCCTGCGACCTCAATTACAGGAAGAACCTTTGGAAATATGGCAAGACGGCTGCCGAGGTTATGCCGGCTCTTGTGGAAGGTTGCGACCTCATCCTCGGAAACGAGGAGGACGCCGAGAAGGAGTTCGGAATCAAGCCGGAAGAGTTCAACGCCGAGCAGACTGACGGAACAATCGACCAGAGCCGCTTCGAGAGCGTGTGCAGACAGCTTATGTCAAGATTTCCTCGCTGCAAGAAGGTCGCCATCACACTGCGTGGCTCGATCAACGCCAACCACAACACCTGGGGCGGAGTTATATTCAATGGAGATAGACTCTTCCAGTCCCGCCGCTATGACATCACGCACATCGTGGACCGTGTCGGTGGAGGCGACTCGTTTATGGGTGGACTCATCTATGGCCTTCTTACCTATAAGGATGACCAGCAGGCGATTGACTTCGCAGCCGCGGCATCAGCGCTGAAGCACACCATCTTCGGTGACTTCAACCAAGTGAGTGTCAAGGAAGTGGAGAATCTTATGAAAGGAAACGGCTCCGGCCGCGTGTCAAGATAAATTTTACGAATATGGCAAAGTACAGAAAACTTGAGACACTGATGGCGATGAAGGAGACTGGCATCGTCCCGGTATTCTTCAACAGAGACATCGAGATCGCCAAGAATGTCGTAAAGGCTTGCTATGAAGGCGGCATAAGGGCCTTTGAGTTCACAAACCGTGGAGATTTCGTGATTGAGGTCTTCAAAGAGTTGTCCAAATTCGTTTTGGCAGAATGTCCGGGGCTTATCCTCGGAGCCGGGACAATTCTGGATGCCCCTACGGCTGCATTATACATCCAAATGGGGGCGAACTTCATCGTCTCACCTTCGCTGAATCCTGAGGTGGCAAGGCTGTGCAACAGGCACGGCATACCTTACACCCCAGGATGCGGAAGCGTCACCGAGATCTGCAACGCTCAGGAACTCGGCTGCGACCTCGTGAAGGTATTCCCTGCCGGAAGCGTCGGCGGCCCGAAGTTCGTGAAGGATGTCCTCGCTCCCCTGCCTTGGTCGATGATTATGGCGACCGGTAGCGTGGAGCCAACAGAGGAGAACCTCAAGGCTTGGGCGAAGTCTGGGGTCACCTGTGTCGGAATGGGTTCAAAACTGTTCCCGAAAGAGATGATCGCGGCCGGAGAATGGTCCAAAATCACGGATTTGTGCAGGTCTGCGCTGAAATTTTTCAAATAATCTCAAAAAGTTTTTGGAATACAAAAAATATTCTTACCTTTGCAGTCCGAAAAACAAGAGCAACCGCTTACGGGTCGTTATCAAATGTGCGTAATGTTGCGTTAAAATTTTTGAGAAATGGATTTGATTAAAGTTGTAGAACTGGCTTTCGCTAACGAGAAAGTCGCTACGTATCCGAAATTCAAGGCCGGTGACACAATCACCGTTACCTACAGAATTAAGGAAGGTGACAAGGATAGACTCCAGAAGTTCAGAGGCGTGGTTATCCAGCTTAGAGGCGCTACCCCTCAGACAAAGACCTTCACAGTCCGCAAGATTTCAGGCGGAATCGGAGTCGAGAGGATTTTCCCATTCCACTCACCATTCATTGACAGCATTGAACTGAACAAGGTCGGCAAGGTTCGCAGGGCAAGAATCTTCTATCTGCGCCAGCTCTCCGGTAAGAAGGCAAGAATCAAGGAAAAGAAGCTTGCCATCGTAAAGGAAGAACAAGCATAGTCCTTGTAGAGATAAAGTCGGAGTGAGTCTCCGACAAACTGGTCCCCTAGCTCAACTGAATAGAGCATTTGACTACGGATCAAAAGGTTACAGGTTTGAATCCTGTGGGGATCACAAAAATGCGAGGCTATTGAACAATTCAATAAGTCTCGCATTTCTCTTGCGGAATTAGCTCAGTTGGTAGAGCGTTGGCTTCCCAAGCCGAAGGTCACGAGTTCGAGCCTCGCATTCCGCTCAAAGTTAACGGCCAAGGTGATTTATCCTTGGCCGTTTCATTTGTTTGTCCGGCGGAAAGGCGGGAGCGGAGCCAGATGCCGAGGTTGGTGTCGTGCTCAGTAAGGCCTAACTTGCGGCGGATGTCACTGCTGATGATGTAGTTTCGCTTCTTCTTTAGATAGTTGCCGACATCCTTTCCTTTGAGTCCGAGCACATAAAGGCAGCAATAGCCGATCTCCCAATCCGTCAGGGAGTGCGACTTCAACTCAGTCACGAACTCTGGGTGGCTGTCGCGGAACAAAACCATTGTGGAACGCAGGAAATCATCCTGATCGGAGACCAAGCGGTCAAGCTCAGCCTCGGCGGCCTTGTCAAAGGAACAGTCCGAAGAAAGCTTTGAAGCCAGGAACTTGTCCAGAACCGACATCCTCTCACGGATTACTGCCATTGCCTCCTCGTCTGGTTTCCGCTTCAATTCTCTATGTGTCTTTCTGAACATCCTTACGACGACAACTAAAACTGCAAGTACAGCAGCGACCAGCAAGCACAGAAGCCAGATGGACTTGCCACGGTCAACAATCGCCTGCTTGTCAGTGTAACGCTCCTCGATCATCTTCTGCTGTTGAAGCGCGAGCGTGTCCTTGTGAACTGTAGCGGCATTCTGATCGATGATATTCTTGTAATACAAAGCTTTTTCCTTCATCGCTTCATCTCCGGCGGAGGAATAATAGTCCACCGCGATGTTGATTATGCTGTCGGAGGTGATCTCCATTCCGACTTTCTCCA
>CAVKYA010000241.1:0-4301 GCA_963660255.1 Bacteroidaceae bacterium
GACGGAGTCCGACAGGCTGTTCTACATATTCAGGAACAGTGAAAGCTTCCAAAAGATTCCTGAATGGATCGAGGAGGCGGGAGGGATCTCCAGACGGCTCGCCCAAGCGTGCGAGGTGGCGGCGTTCGACAAGGTGAAGAAACTTAAATACGAGATTGACAAGATGAACGAGAGGGACATTCTGGCTCAGCGCGTGTTCGCCGAGCGCAAGGGCTTCGAGGCGGGATACGCCGACGGAGAAGCTAAGGGAATCGCCGATGGTATGGCTAAAGGTATGGCTAAAGGTATGGCTGAAGGTGTGGCTAAAGGTGTGATTGAGGGGAAAGCGGAAGGAATTGCCGAAGTAGCAAGGGCGTTGCTTGGCATCGGGATGCCTGTTGAGCAAATTATGAGTGTCACCGGACTGACATTTGATCAGGTGGAAAATCTTAACAACGCCTAAGGAACACATCTAGGTTTCTCACCGGCAAGGAGGATCAAAAAAGGGCGGCTGCTGATGTGCAGTCGCCCTTTTTAGTATATTCAAAAAAGATTACTCTTTGAAAGCTTTGAGACCAAAAATGATGGCACGGGTACCTTTGCCCGAAGCCGTGGTGATCTTGAAGTCCATATCTGTAGGAAGAGCCTCAGAAACAACAACCTCGTACTTATCACCCTCATTTACCTTATCATTCACAGTAAGAGTGTAAGGAGAGTTACCTGTGGCGCCATCGTTGGCTTTGATGTCAATGGTACCTGTGGTCACACCACCAGTGGAGAACTCCAATGTTGTGGCGTTACCTTTCCAAGCCACAGCATAGAACACCGCCCTCTTGGAGCCGGCTGGAATGGTGATTGTAATGTCACCAGCCTTACTGGATGTTCCGATTTTAAGCACCTTCACATCCTTCTGGCCATTGATTGTGGCGACACCATCATCATAAGAAGCGGTAGCCCCAAGCTTGTAGCTCAAATCAATGGAATATAAATTCTCGCCCGGTTCCGGCTGTGGTTCATCGCCACCGCCTGTCGGAGCGGAATAAGCAAGGACAACACCACCTGCGGCCATCTGGGCTGAGCCATTGTACTCACCCCTCTTACCTGCTACGGTAATCGTTCCGCCAACGGCAGGATTAAGGGTCTCAATGCCGGACTTGTCGAATGTGGTGACACGATAGAGGTAAAGAGTATTGGACTCGTCCTTGATTGTGATGTTGACATTGTTGTACTGAGCGCTCAGATTAGCCACCGCCGTGATCTCTCCGGTGACAGCATAAATGTCATTGCCTACCGGAGCCGCAAGGAAGTCAGCCAAAGTGGCCTTGTTGTAACGAATATGGGACTCATAGACACCACCTGCGGCCATCTGAGGTGCTCCGTTGTAAGAACTTCTCTTTCCAACAACCGTGATGACATCACCTTCAGCAAGACCAAGATCCTCAATATTGCCGTTGCTCGTCACTACACGGTAAAGCAAAACGCTGTTGGCGAAATCACCTGAAGAAATTGTAATATTCGCATTATGATATTGTGAGGATGCGGAAATATTCGTGATGACACCTGTGACTCTGTACTGAGTGTCGCCTTCCGCGGCAGCAAGGAATTCAGCCACCGTAGCATCGATGATCGCACCTCTCTGCTCAAGTGTGGTCTGGGCTGAATATACCTTTCCAGCGGATGTAGTGTTGAAGACAAGTGAGGTCGAACGATCTCCGCCAGTATTTGAGGCAGCGATGAAAGTAACGGTAGCGTTGGTACCGGAGGTTTCGATGGAAGTAACTGAAAGCCAAGACTTGGCATCGTCAGGAACAACAACAGACACACCTTCGCCCTTGCAGGTGAGGTAAGCCTTGAACTCACCGCCCTCAAGAGGGAGAGGTTCCTTCACGGAAACAGAGTCAACCTTGATGAGGGACTTCACGAGGCTGACGAACACGCCACCCTGTGCCATTTGAGGAGAGCCCTGATACTCGCCTCGCGCACCCTCGACGGTAAGGAAGTCACCGACTTCCATACCAAGATCTTCAATCTTCTGCCCAGATGGAGGTCCGAAACGATAAAGATATACTGAATATCCTTCATCATCAGAGATGGTAAGAGTCGCGTTCTTGTAGCTGGCGGAGATTTCCTGAATCTTGGAAATAGTACCGGCAATTCTGTACACTGTCGGAGAAACCTCCTTGGCAAGGAATTCCTTAAGAGGAATAACCTGAGGTTCCACCTTCTCCGTCTGCTGCAGTACATTAATAATCTGAGACTTGCCCTCGCAGGTCAAATAAAGCATAGCCTCATTGGTTGAGGTAGCGGCCTCAGCCTTGAAGCTGACGGTGGTCTCTCCCGCCACACCGGAGGTAGGAGACACGGTAAGCCAAGCCGGAATCTCTCCGAAAGACCAGTCACCAGTCGCATTGACTGTGATGGTCTGGGAGCCACCGGCGGCAGGGATAGCCACGTATGATGACGACACCTTGACTTCGTCAAGATATCTTTCGAGGTCATCTTCGCAGCCGACCGCAAGGGTCAAAGCGGCCACAAGGGCGGTGAAAATATATTTAAGTTTCATATCGTCTTGACATTATATTAGTTGAACATATACTTGATACCGATGGAAGCGTACCAGCACTGGCCAATGGTATGAGAAAGCACAAATGTCTCGGTATTGGCATTGTAGGCTTTGGCGGTGGAGAATGTGGCATAGCCCTCATTATCAACGCCCTCGTACCTAAGGATACGCCCATCTCCAAGAGCTGGGTTCATATACTTTCTGACACCCCAGCTGGAGTTGAAGAGATTGAGGATGTTCTTGACATCAAAACTGAGTTGGAGAGTGTTGACACTCTTACCTACGTTAACCTTGAAATCGTGCTTGTAGCTGAAGTCAACTCTGTGAACCCAAGGAGAGTAAACACTGTAAGCCTCAGCGTATTTTCCCTGATTCTTGCTCAGGTACTTGTCGTTGTGTACATAGTCCATAAAGCGGTCACGGTCATCATCGGAAACGAAGCGGAACTCTCTGTTTGCCACCTCTGCATCAGTAGGGATATAGATAGCATCGTAGTTGTAGCCATCTCCATTGATGTCGTTGACAGTCATATAAGAGTAGTTGTAATCGTAACCACCTCTCCAAGTCTCGTAGATGAAGCTGTAGTGGTTGCCGGACTTGTCGCTATGGGTAAGGGAAGCCACGAAACGGTCAGGGGTCACGTACTGTGAGTTGTGGAGACCCGGATCATTAGGCCCGTTGACGGTAGGCATATAGTTGAGCACTGAGGAAGCGTTCGAGCCAGGCATACCGGTAAGTTCCTTGGAAACAGTGTGGGTATATGCCGCCATAATGTTGAGCCCCTGTACAGGAGTCGTGTTGATCGTCAGGTTGGCGGAATAGCCATAACCTTTGCTGGTGTTCTCAAGAACGTAAGCGGCAGGCATATTGGTGGTCTTGCCATCCTTCTCATAGGTGAGTTTGAAGTCCTGATAGAGAGGACGGTTATCAGCACCGTTGAACCTTGAGAAGCCGTCGGTGTCCTTGACGCTCCAGTCCCTCAGGCAAACGCCGTTGATGGTCTTGTTGAAGATTCCCTCAGCGGTGATCGTGAACGGGAATGAGGTAGGGAGAGAGTAGTCGATGGCAATAGAGGTCTTCCAAACCTGAGGCATCTTGAACTTAGGATCGACAGCGGAGATCTCCGAAGGAGCTGTTCCATCCTCCGGCTTGATGGTGTCAGGATAACCCATTGAAACGAGTTTGTCGTGAAGTTCCTGACGGTTCAGAATTTTGCCGGCGAACTGTTTCATATCGGTCTTTGTACCTCCGTTAGCGCCAGTCGCGTTAAGCTTGGCCTGATACTGAACCATACCGGAATTGGTAGGCATATTGGTGAAGAACACGAGAGGAAGACGTCCGGAGAATAGACCTGTACCGCCACGGACCTTGAAGCTCTTGTTGCCGAACACATCCCAAGTGAAACCGACACGTGGAGAAATAGTAAGGCTGCTGTTAGGCCACTTGCCGGTGTCGATGTGCTTTCCGTTGTAGTCAAGATCATAGATCTCGTTGTTTCTCATAAGATCCTGATTGCTGAAGAACAGGCCGTCGAAACGAACACCGTAGGTGAGCTTGAAATTATCGGTGACTGACCATTCATCCTGTGCGTAAGCCCCGAGTTTGTTGAAACGCACGCGGGCTGCCGGATTAGCCTCTCCGTCGTAACCGTAGGTAAGGCAGACAACAGAAGGAGCGGCCTCGTTGAAGAAGTCGTCAAGGCTATCGTAACGATAGTAACCGGTACCGTTTCTCATATAAGAGTTGTCGGCCATCTGGT
>CAVKYA010000242.1:0-4291 GCA_963660255.1 Bacteroidaceae bacterium
GGCGCCAGACACGGTTATAGACCACGCTCTTTTCCTTGCCCATCAAGGCGGAGATCGTCGTGCTGGAGAATCCGGCCGCCGCAAAGCAGAACAGCAGGAAATCGTCTTCCTTCCAGGACGGAAAATCGCCACGGAGGCGGGTCATCACATTGTCCATTGTCTGATCCAGCATATTCTCAAGCCCCTTCTGTGTCTTCCTGTCGCTTCTGAGACCTTCGACGATGGATTTCACCTCCTTGAGAATCTTCGGCTGGAGGTTGTCAGTGCCTTCATAGACATAGTACTGCTCGCAAAGGCGTTCCAGCACGTTGAACCTGTCCACATCCTTCTGTCCGGACTTGCTGACAGGTCTGGAAAGACGTGCCTGAAGGTCTTCGGCTATATTCATATATTTCTCAGTCTCAGCCTTTTCCTCTTCTAACTTTCGGCGTGCCTCCGCTTTCCGGACAAAGTAGATGGCCGCCACGGCCGCAAGGGCAAGCAGGGAGCCGAATGCGAGCAGCCAGAGTTTCAGCCTGGCGTTCCGGAGACGTTCCCTGTCCGCCTCGGCCTGTCCTTGAATATAATCGCGCTGGCTGGCGGCGACCGCTTCGGAAAGAGCTTCAGAGTGAGTGCGGTTGGCATATTCCATAACCTTCTCAAGGGCGGTGAGGGCTTTGGGGGAGTCTCCGCTCCTGGATGCTATTTGATATTCCCGGAAATTCACATCCGCGCTTTCCGATTCAGTCTCAGCCTCCGCGCGGGCCTCTGAAAGCCATTTGCGGGATTCTGTGGGGAGACCTGCTATTGAATATGCATACGCCAGGACCCCTTTGTCAGCGCAAGAGAGAGGGAATTCCAATTCACCGGACGCTCTTCCGAGGAGGTCGATGGCGAGCGCAGGGTCAAGTGTGTCTTTGCTGACCGCAAGCGCGGCGTAGGACTCAAGGCAGCGGACCTCCAAAAGGGTGTCACGCATCTCGTGGGCGTCAAAAAGGACGCTTTTGAATATGTCCTCCGCGGCTCCGTATCTTCCCAGACCGGCTTCCGCCTGACCTATTTCCAGCAAGGCCTGCTGTGATTCCCTTTTGAAGCCGGCCACTTTGAAAGCCTCGGCGGAGCGCGCGAGGTACATCATCTCGTCGGTGGAATTTCCTGAAGCATTGCAGGTGTGCGCCATATCATAGCAGATTCTGGCCACACGCAGGGTGTCCGCGGCCTTGACTGAATATTCCAAAGCCTTGGTGTAGGTGACTATCGCAGCCGGGAAATCCCCGTCGTTGAACTGGTTGCGTCCAAGGCAGTAGAAAGCCCTTCCTTTCTGTCCATCGTCACCGCGCCTGTCAAACCAGTCGGCCATCTTGCGCACGTCCTTGGTGTCCAGGGTGTTGATGTAGCCAAGTCCTTGCTCCACCTCGTCCAAAGCACCGTCCATCTGCTTGAACAACCCTGTGTCGCAGGAAGTGAAAGCCGTCAAGGATGCGGCGATCAAAAATAAAAAACCGACAGATCTCATAGACATAATTCCTTAGGCCAGACTAAATAGACTATTCGTTCCAGCCTTGTGCCAGGATCTGATGCTCCAGACCGTCAGGGGTGACAAGCACTGAACCGACTTCCGGCTGGGCAAGGTGACCGATTATGTCGAATGTCTGGAAATCACGACGGAACTTCTCGGCGGAGAGGATCGGGATCGTGAACAGCAGCCTGAAATCGTCCCCTCCGTTCATCGCCGCGGAGATCGGGTCGATGTCCAGTTCCTTGCCGGAGGCGAAGCTGTTGCCCTCGAAAGGAATCTTGTCGGCATAGATCTTGACCCCAAGGCCGCAGTCACGAGAGAGTCTCTTCACCGCATTCGAAAGTCCGTGGGAGACCAGGTAGCCGTTTGATGGGTAAATCTGAGCGTCCTCCAGCCTTGTGACGACAGAGGCGTTGAGTTCTGGCTTGAGGTAGCTTCCGATCAGCATCTTGTACTTCTCAAGCTGAGGCTGGACGGAATCGTCCTTGGTCTTGTCGAACCCTTTCTTCTCCCGTTCCAGGATCTGCTGGCCGAGGAAAGCCGCTCCGAGACTGCCCGACACGCAGACCAGATCCATACTCCTTGCCCTTACAGTACGCCCTTTTGTCAGCTTGAACTCTTCTCCTACGGCGGATATGCTGATGGTCAAACCGTTCGGGGACGGAACCAAATCCAAGTCAACCGCGGAGAATCCGTGCTCCTTGGCCGCAGTCACAACTCCGAGCCAAAGATCCTTGATGTGGCTGAAATCCAGTTTGGCGGAGACTCCGAGCCTGACTGACAACATCCGAGGATGCGCCATCGATGCGTAAATCTCTCCGGCCACGGCCACAACGCACTTATAGCCAAGATGCTTGAGCGGGAAATATGTAAGGTCGAAATCCATCCCCTCCACGAAAAGCCTTGACGCAGAGCATAATGTGCTTCCCGCCGAAGGCTCGAAGGTTATTTTTTCCTGACGAGAGTAGCCGCTGCCCTCGAAAAGCAGGTCGATCGCCTGCACTTTGCCATATTCATTAAAAGTCTTGTCCGCCATAGCCGCGATGATTTTCTGATTGTGTGTGAATATAACGGTGCGTCCGCGGGAATATTCACTGATTAATTTTTAGCATTCGCAAGGCAAAATTAGCACAATTTGTTAAATTTGTAGTCCACATACTGTCTTTGAATTAATAATTAAACAGATAATGTTATGAAAAAAGTGATTTTCGCCCTTATGGCAGCGTTTTTGGCGTTGCCGTTCAATGTGTCGGCCAAGAAAGACAAGCCAGCCGACATCAAAGTGATCTCTTACAACATCCGTGTTGGGAAGGCTGATGACGGGACCAATTCCTGGCAGTACCGTTATCCGGCGTCTGCGATGATGATTATGGATCAGAAACCGGACATATTCGGAGTTCAGGAAGCCCTTGATTTCCAGTTCGATTACCTTAATCAGTATTGCACCGGCTACAAGGGAGTGGGAGTCGGACGCGAGGACGGAAAGCACAAGGGAGAGCATATGGCCATATTCTACAACAAGAAGACCATCAAGCTGATCAAATGGGGAACATTCTGGCTTTCAGAGACTCCTGAGGTCCCGTCAAAGGGTTGGGACGCTGCTTGTTACCGTTCTGCGACCTGGGCTTTGCTGAAGGACAAGGCCAGCGGCAAGAAATTCTACTATGTGAACACTCATCTTGACCACGTCGGTTGGGAGGCCCGCAAGAACGGACTTCAGCTGATTGTGGACAGGATCGCAGAAATCAATCCGGAGAACTACCCGATGATCCTTACCGGAGACTTCAATATGAGGATAGACCGTCCTGAGTTCGATGATCTTAAGAAGATTATGCAGAACGCCCGCGAGGTCGCCGTCAAGACAGACCACCACAACACCTACAACGGTTGGGGCAAGGCATCCGCGGACGAAATCATCGACTACATCTGGTTCAAGGGATTCAGCAGCTGCACTGAGTACCAGACCATTACCAAGCAGTATCTGGAACGGGCCTTCGTTTCAGACCATTACCCGATCAAAGCCACGTTGATATTCTAAGACCAACCGTCAGTGACGGGTATGAATATATTCAAGATGAAGAAGTTGATAGCTATTGCCGTGGCCGCATCGCTGGCGGTTCCGGTTTTTTCCCAGGGAGCCTTGAGGCAGGATTCTCCGGAGCGTCACGGGATGAATCCGATGAAACTCGCGCAGGTTGACAGGGTCGTCAATGACGCGATAACGGCCAAGGAGATTCCGGGAGCGGTGCTCTCTGTCGTCAGGGGCAACGACATCGTTTACCTGAAGGCCTACGGCAACAAATCCGTTGTTCCGACCGTGGAGCCGATGACGACGGAAACGATGTTCGACCTCGCGTCAGTCAGCAAGTGTGTGGGCACGACGCTCGCATTTATGCAGCTGATAGAGAACGGGTACGTCCGTCTCACCGACAACGTGGACAGGTATATTCCTGACTTCAAACCTTGGAAGGATCCGGAAAGCGGTGAGACTGTGGACATCACCATCCGCGACCTTCTGTCACACACCTCAGGCCTGACCCCGTACATCAACGCCGACACGTTCGTCAAGGAATACGGCTGGAACAATCCTGAGAAGATGGAATGGTACATCGCCACTCAGGTCAAGAGGAACTTCCGTCCAGGCACCGACTTTATGTACAGCTGCTTGAACTTTGTCACCCTCCAGCGAATCCTCGAAAGAGTGACCGGAGAGAAACTCTATGAATATGCCCAAAGGAATGTCTTCGATGTTCTCGGACTTAAGCACACCTGCTATTTCCCGTTGATCTACAC
>CAVKYA010000243.1:0-4291 GCA_963660255.1 Bacteroidaceae bacterium
GTATTAAATAGTTATCTTTCCCTGTGGCTTCCCGAAAGCGTAAAACCTTCTAAAAAACCGTTGCAATTTACTAAATTATTTCCAATTGGCAATATTTATAAGGAAATTTCTCCTTGCAGATTTTCTCCGAGCCTTGACTTCACCCATTCGTTGTCCTGACTCCTGCCCATAAGGTAGAACAGTTTGGCGAGCGCGCTCTCGGTTGTGATGTCGGCTCCGGAGACTACTCCGGCCTTTTCGAGAGCCTTGCCGGTGGCATAGATGTCCATATTGACAGTGCCTGACAGGCATTGGGTCACATTCATCAGAACCTTGCCCATTCCGGCCGCCTCCTTGACGGTCTCCAGGAACCATTGCCTTGACGGGGCGTTGCCGGAGCCGTAAGTCTCGATGATGGCGGCTCGGACATCGGGACCGCAAAGGAAATATTTCATCACCTGCGGAGTGATTCCCGGATGGACCTTGAGGATTGACACCCTTGTGTCCAGTCCTGTGCTGATCCTGAGCGGCTCGTCCCATCGGGCCGGATGGCGTATGACGCTGTCATTGTACTTTATGCTGATGCCGGCCTCGGCCAGGGGAGGGCAGTTCGGCGAGCGGAAAGCGCTGAAATCCTCCGAACTGATCTTGACAGAACGGTTGCCTCTCAACAATTTGGAATTGAAGAATATGCTGACCTCAGGCACCCTCGGATGACCTTCGGAGTCCTTGGCCGAGGCGATCTCGACCGCGGAGATCAGATTCTCCTTGCCGTCCGTGCGCGGCACTCCGATCGGAAGCTGGCTTCCGGTGAACACGACCGGCTTGGACAGATTCTCAAGCATAAAGCTCAAGGCTGACGCTGAATATGCCATCGTGTCCGTCCCGTGCAGTACCACGAATCCGTCATATTCGTCATAGCGTTCCTGGATCAATGATGCGAGTGACTGCCAGAACGAGGGCTCGACGTCCGAAGAGTCTATAAGCGGGTCGAAAGTGTACGAGTCGATGCGGAGGGCGAACTTCTGCAGCTCCGGCACCTCGTCCAGGATCTGGCGGAAGTCGAACGGCTTGAGAGTCAGGTCCTGCGGATCCTGCTTCATACCGATCGTGCCGCCCGTGTAAATCATCAGAATGGAAGATCTTTTCATATTCCGAAAAGTGTTTTGGCGTTGTTTGTGGTTGCCTCCGCGACCTCCTCGACCGGAATGCCTTTCAGCTCGGCGACCTTGGCGGCTATCAATGGAATGTATGAGCTTTCATTGCGTCTGCCCCTATACGGCACCGGTGTCAGATAAGGTGCGTCCGTCTCCAGCACGATTCTGTCAAGAGGAATGTTCCGTACGACCTCCGCGAGTCCGGCGTTCTTGAATGTCACCACGCCTCCGACTCCGATGTACCAGTCACCGTACCGTTGCAGTTCCTGGAAAGATTCCAGACTGCCGCTGTAGGCGTGCATATTCCCTCTCAGGCCTTTGTGCCGCCTTATTATATCAAGGAAGTCGCCCATAGCGTCACGCAGGTGGATGTTGACCGGCAGCCCCCGTTCCGCCGCGAATCCAAGCTGCCATTCCAGCGCGTCTTTCTGCTCCTCGGCGAAATCCTTGCCTTCGTGATAATCAAGCCCTATCTCTCCGACGGCCACCACTTTGCGGTTCTCCGGCTTTCCGTCTTCCCATTTGTCCAGAAAACGGACCATCCGGTCAATCTCCTCGCGCCACTCCTTGTTGACAGAGCCGGGATAGAGTCCGATCATCGGACGCAGAACGTCCGGGTGTCGGTCAGCGGCCGCGAACATAGCGTCCCGCTCCGAACTGTCGATGTCCGGCAGGATCATTAGACCGATTCCGGCCTCTTCCGCCCTGCTGATGTATCCATCCTCCTCTCCAGAAAAGGCTTCGTCGGAGATATGACAATGTGTGTCTATGTAAATCATAAGGCCAAAGATAGCCATTTTTTCGACATTGCGCCGTTGTCCATCCTTGACACTTTGATAAAAAACGTAAATATTCATAAGAAACGTAAATTATTATGCTTTTTACCCCGTGGGAATGGATTTATGCCCCCTAATTTGCGTCGTCAGCGAAAATTCGGCGATGTCGGCGGCAGATGCGGAATCCGCTTTGTGAAAGTGATTTATTTGGAACCGTTTGAGTGAATTCGGACGGCAGTTAGGAGAGAGACTATGGTTATTTCTTTTGAAGAGAGGGCCGGGCTATGTGCCCTGAATCGGATCTTCGGTTTCGAGCCGAAGGTCGGTCTGAAGCTGATCGAAGAGTTTGGCGGTGCGGAGGCTGTGTTCAGGGAGGAGGAAGAGGCCAGAAAGGTTCTGGGAACATATTCAAAGACAAGGTTCGCCCCGTTGGTGACGGGAAGCGCCTTTGAGTCAGCGGCGATTGAGTTGGAGGCTTTGGAAAGGGATGGATGCCGCTTTGTCGGAATAGGCGAGGATGGTTATCCGAACCTTCTTATGGAATGCGAGGATCCTCCGATCGGTCTTTATTATAAAGGTGTCAGTCTGCCGCAGGATGTTTTTGAGGGTTTGCCACAGATTGCCGTCGTGGGGACCAGAGGTCTGACCAGTTATGGCAAGGATTGGTGTCGGAGGATAGTCGGATCTATGGCGAGTTCCACCGTCAAACCATTGATCGTGAGTGGACTTGCCTTAGGGGTGGATGTCACCGCACATAAGGCCGCCTTGGAGGAAGGGCTGCCTACGGTGGCGGTGATGGCGACCGGGATAGATGACATCTACCCGTCAAGGAATAGGGATGTCGGTGAGCGGATAGCCTCGACTCCTGGCTGCGCGCTGGTCACGGACTATCCGCCCGGAACTCCGGCGGTGAGAATAAACTTTCTCAGGCGCAACAGAATAATAGCGGGAATATGCCGGGCTACGATTCTCGTGGAGTCAAGGATCCGTGGTGGAGGAATGATGACAGCCCGACTTGCCGCTTCGTATGGCCGGGACGTTTTCGCTTTGCCTGGCAGGATCGACGATCCTGTCTCACAAGGATGCAACCTTTTGATAAGGGAGAATATGGCCGAGCAGATAGGTGATCTTGGGGAGTTGGTGGCCAAACTTGGACTTGGCCGGACCGATCTGCGCGTGAAGGCGGATTTCAAAGAGGAGGTTGAGTCTTGTTACAAAGGAAAAGTTCCTGATAAGGAATATGATGACATAGTCAAACTGGCCTTGTTTATAAAAGCCCATCGCGGAGTGTCCATAGATGAGTTGTGCGAGAAGCTGAAATGGACTTACAGCCGTGTGAGCCGGCTTGCCACAACCCTTGAGTGTGACGGCTTCATCACTGTGGATCTTCTCCAGCATTGCCATCCAAGAACGCAAAAGCCGTCATTCAACGAATGACGGCTTGGGTTTCTTATCAATCAGTGTCTCGTTTCTATATGACCAGCATAGCGTCGCCGTAAGGGCCGAAGCGATAACCTTCGTCCAGAGCCACTTTGTAGGCGTTCATAACGTTGTTGAAGCCTCCGAAAGCGGCCACGGCCATCAGCATAGTCGATTCCGGAAGGTGGAATCCTGAGACCACAGCGTCAGGTACGGAAAAATCATAAGGCGGGAATATGAACTTGTTGGTCCATCCGTCATAAGGCTTCACCTCGTGTGTCGTCGTGACGTAGGTCTCAAGGCCTCTGAGCACCGTCGTGCCGACAGCCAGCACCTTGTGCCCGCCGTTCTTGGCCTTGTTGATGATCTCGCACGCCTCCGGAGTGATGATCAGCCTCTCGGAATCCATCCTGTGCTTTGACAGATCCTCCACGTCAACCCTGCGGAACTGGCCGATGCCCATATGCTCGGTGATGAACGCTTTGTCGATGTCCTTGAGAATCATTCTGTTGAACAGCTCGCGGCTGAAGTGCGTGCCTGCGGCCGGAACGGCTACCGCGCCTTCGTTCTTCGCGAAGATGGTCTGGTAGTTCTCGTTGTCCTCCGGAGAGATCTTGGACTTCACCCATTTCGGGACCGGAATCTCGCCAAGGCTGAACAATGATCTCTTGAAATCCTCATAAGGTCCGTCGTAGAGGAAGCGCAGGGTGCGTCCCCTGGATGTGGTGTTGTCAATGACTTCGGCCACAAGGCTTTGATCGTCACCGAAATAAAGTTTGTTGCCGATTCGGATTTTCCTGGCCGGATCAACGATCACATCCCACAGGTGCTGCTCACGGTTGAGTTCCCTGAGCAGGAAAACCATAATGTCAGCCCCGGTCTTCTCCTTCTTGCCATAAAGGCGCGCCGGGAACACCTTGGTGTCGTTGAACACGAAAGTGTCTCCTTTGCCGAAATAGT
>CAVKYA010000244.1:0-1426 GCA_963660255.1 Bacteroidaceae bacterium
GCACTGATCGTCACCGCCATCTACATCATCATCGGACTCAATCACGGGGCCACACCGGAGATCGGGGATATTGAATATGTCAAACTCATCCCCTACCTGTCTGTCATCGTGCTGGCTCTGTGCGGCCTAAATGTACTGCTGGTGCTCGGAATCGGGCTGGTGCTAAGCGCGGTCATCGGCTTCATGCACGGAATGACTTGGCTCGGATTTTTGGGAAGCGTCGGGGACGGAATCTCGGGGATGGGAGAACTGATCATTGTGACGATGCTCTCTGGAGGAATGCTGGAATTGATACGACACAACAGAGGTATTGATTTCATCATCAAAGGTTTGACCAAGGGAATCAAAGGCAAGCGAGGAGCGGAGTTCAGCATCGCTGGGCTTGTCGGGCTGTCGAATTTCTGCACAGCGAACAACACGATAGCGATTCTGACAACAGGCGACATCGCCCGTGACATAACGAAGAAATTCGGACTTGATCCGAGGAAATCGGCCAGTCTGCTTGACACGTTCTCCTGTGTCGTGCAGGGCATAATCCCTTACGGGGCGCAACTACTGATGGCCTCCGGGTTCGCCGGGATCTCAGCGGCAGCTATCATACCTTGCCTCTACTACCCGTTTGTACTCTGCGTGGTGGCTTGCTTCTCAATCATATTCAGACTTCCTAAACGCTACTCATAATGGACAGGACAGCTAAAGTAACCTTCGTGACGCTGGTCGGATCGGTAGTCAACATTATACTGACGGTATTCAAGATCATCGCCGGAGTCCTCGGACGCTCGACAGCGATGATAGCGGACGGAATCCATTCTCTGTCAGATCTTTTGAGCGATATTGTAGTGATTGTCTTCGTGAAGATCTCGGCCAAGGGCAGAGACAAGGATCACGACTACGGACACGGGAAGTTCGAGACGTTCGCAACACTGATCATCAGCCTGATGCTGATCGTGGTGGCAGCCAACCTGATGTCCGGCGGAATAAGCAAGATCCGACTGATTCTGGACGGTGGAGAAGTAAGTTCTCCCGGAATGATCGCCTTGTGGGCCGCCGTCGCTTCGATAGTCCTGAAGGAAATCCTTTACCGTTACACGATTGTTCAGGGCAAGGCTCTGAACAGCCCGATGATGATAGCAAACGCCTGGCATCACCGTTCGGATGCATTTTCTTCGATTGGATCCCTGCTCGGAATCGCGGGAGCCATATTCCTTGGAGACAAGTTCGTCATCCTTGACCCTATCACCGGATGCGTCATCAGCATATTCATTCTTGTGATGGCGGTGAAGATGTCCGTGCCGGCGATCAAGGAACTGCTGGACGTATCGCTACCGGACGACGTGGAGGACAAGATCGAGGCCACGGCCAAATCAATCAAAGGAGTCATTGACCTTCACGAACTTAAGACACGACGAGAGGGGCCGGGAATAAT
>CAVKYA010000244.1:1637-4285 GCA_963660255.1 Bacteroidaceae bacterium
GACCAGAAGGCTGTACAGGAACGTCGGTGTGACCTCCGGCTTCATATTCTTTCGCTGGAGCTGACGAAGAATGGCTTTGCCGATGACTTCGGGGCTCATACCCTCACGTTCGTCCTTTGCCATAGCCGCGACAGCATCGGCGCAGCCTTTATAGTACGGAGAATCCTCCCTCTGTGCTTTCGCAGCCACACGACGGGACTTGGTGAATCCTGTCTTGACGTCCCCCGGCATCACGACGCAGCATTGCACGCCAAAACCCTTGGTTTCAATGGCTAACGCCTTAGTGAGCTGCAATATTCCAGCCTTGACACACGAATAATAGCCTTGATACGGCAGCGGAGCAAGAGCGGCCACAGAAGAAACCGTCACCACCCTCCCGTGTCCCTGCTTCCGGAAAACCGGCATACAAGCTTGAACCGTCTTCACAACCCCATAGAATGTCGTTGAATATTGCGCCTCGATCTCTTCGATGGAAGTTTCTTCAATCGGCCCGGCGATTCCGTTCCCGGCATTGCAGACCACAGCGTCCAGACTCCCCCGCTCCCCGACAATCCTCTCCACCACCGCCGCAATAGCCTCACCATCATTCACATCCATCACCACCGGAATCATATTCCCGTTCTGTGAATATCCCTCCGGAGCCCTTCCGCTCCTTGAAGCAGCATAGACAGTCATTCCGGCATCGCAAAGAAGCCGCGCCGTCGCCGCCCCGATTCCGCTGCTCCCGCCCGTCACAAGCACTATTTTGACATTATCTTTCATAGGTACAAAAATAATAAAATCCCGAAAGCTTTCATCCGGCCTCCGGGATTATATTCATTTCAAACGTTCATTATAACCTCAATGCGCGCATCGCGTTCAGGACGGCGAGGACGGTGACACCGACATCGGCGAAGACGGCCATCCACATTGTGGCAACACCCACAACGGCGAGGACAAGCACCAGAAGCTTTATGAATATGGCGAAGAAGGTGTTCTCCCTTGCCAGACGCAGGGTCTTGCGGGCGATCTTCACGCCGAGTGCTATCTTTGACGGCTTGTCATCCATCAGGACAACATCGGCGGCCTCTATGGCTGCGTCTGATCCAAGTCCCCCCATCGCTATTCCAAGGTCGGCCCTTGCGAGTACAGGAGCGTCGTTGATGCCGTCGCCCACAAAAGCGAGAGTCTTTCCGGAAGGCTTATTCGCAAGCAGTTTCTCTAACTCCGAGACTTTGTCAGCCGGCAGGAGTTCAGCGTGGAACTCGTCCAGCCCGATGGCCGAGGCGACATATTCACCGACCTCACGCTTGTCTCCGGTGAGCATCACCGTCTTTGTCACACCTTCCGCTTTCAGTGCCTTGATGGCATCGGCGGAATCAGCCTTGATCCTGTCGGAGACCACGATGTGACCGACATAGACTCCGTCCACGCTGACGTGCACGATCGTGCCATTCTTCTCGCAAGGCTTCCATTGCGCACCGACAGAGTCCATCATCTTGGTGTTGCCCACGCAGACGGTCTTTCCGTTCACCACCGCGCGGACTCCGTGACCGGCGATCTCCTCCACATTCTCGACAGAGCATCCGTCGGCCTCGTCAGGATAGGCGTTCTTCAGGGAGATAGCGATAGGGTGTGATGAATATCTCTCCACGTGCGCCGCAAGGTGCAGAAGTTCCTTTTCGTCAATCTTTTCCGGATGGACGGCGGTGACATCGAACACGCCTTCCGTCAATGTTCCGGTCTTGTCAAAGACAACCGTTCCGACCTTAGCCAGAGCCTCAAGATAGTTGGAGCCTTTGATAAGGATTCCTTTTGAGGACGCTCCGCCTATGCCACCGAAGAACGAAAGCGGAACCGAGATCACAAGGGCGCACGGGCAGGAAACAATGAGGAATGTCAACGCCCTGTAGAGCCAAGTGGCGAATGTGCCGCCGAAATCGCCGGACAGAACCGGAGGGATGAAAGCGAGGACAAGGGCGGCGATGACCACCACAGGAGTGTAGATTCTGGCGAACCTTGAGATGAAGCTCTCGCTCTTGGATTTGTTCTCGGAAGCGTTCTCGACAAGGTCAAGAATCTTGGATGCGGTTGACTCTCCGAAGGCTTTCGTGACCTTGGCGCGGATGACTCCGGTAAGGTTCACGCATCCGGAGATGATGTCATCGTCCTTGGCGATGCTCCGTGGTACGCTTTCTCCGGTCAGTGCCACGGTGTTAAGGCTTGATGTTCCTTCAAGGACGACTCCGTCCATCGGGACTTTTTCGCCCGGCTTCACCACAATCGTCTCTCCGACTTTAACTTCTTCCGGATTGACTGTCAGAATCTTCCCGTCACGTTCAACGTTTGCGGTGTCAGGCCTGATGTCCATCAACGCCGAGATAGACTTGCGGCTGCGGCCTTCGGCGATGTCCTCGAACAGTTCTCCGACCTGAAAGAACAGCATCACGAAGACGGCCTCCGGGAACTGGGTCTCGGCTCCGGGAAGGAATCCGATGCAGAGCGCGCCGATGGTGGCGATGCTCATTAGGAAGTCCTCATCGAAGAAGTCGCCTTTTAGGATATTCTCTCCGGCTTCAAGCAAGGTGTCGTAACCAGCGATGAGATAAGGTACTAAATAGACAAGGAGAAGTTGCCAGACGCTGAGGTCCAGTCTCTTCTCCACTAAG
>CAVKYA010000245.1:0-4255 GCA_963660255.1 Bacteroidaceae bacterium
AATACGCTTTACGCCCCGTCACATCTGGAGACCGCCAAGCAAAGTGCTCTCGAATCCACCATCCTTCTGAAAAATGACAACGCGGCTCTTCCTTTGAAGAATGTCAAGACTCTGTTTGTGACCGGCCCTCTGGCCGACGCTCCGTACGAGCAACTCGGCACTTGGGCGTTTGACGGTGACGAGACCCATTCCGTCACTCCATTGGAGGCTCTCAAAAAGAATTACAATGTGATCTACGAGCCGGGAACCGCTTTCAGCCGCGACAGAAGCACGGCTGGAATCGCCAAGGCCAAGGCCGCAGCGTCAAGGGCTGACGCAATCGTGGTGTTCGCCGGCGAGGAAGCGATTCTTTCGGGCGAGGCGCACTGTCTCTCCGACCTCAATCTGCAAGGTGCTCAAAGTGAGCTGATAGCGGCGATGAGACAGACCGGAAAGAAAGTCATCGTGGTCGTAATGGCCGGCAGGCCGTTGACAATCGGCCGTGACCTTGAGAACTGCGACGCGATGCTCTACTCGTTCCACCCCGGCACAATGGGCGGCGAGGCGATCGCCGATCTCCTGAGCGGAAAGGCCGTCCCATCCGGAAAGACCCCGGTCACCTTCCTCAAGACCGTCGGCCAGGCTCCGATGTACTACAACCATCTCAGTACCGGCCGTCCGAACACCGGCACGGAAACCCTCCTGATGGATCTCCCTCTCAAAGCCGGCCAGACCTCCAACGGCTGCACCTCCTACTACCTCGACAGCGGCTACGGCCCTCTTTTCCCGTTCGGCTACGGCCTGAGCTACACCACCTTTGAATATTCCGACCTGTCCATAGACAGCCGTGAATATTCCACCGCGGACACAATCAAAGTCAAAGTCACCCTGAAGAACAGTGGTGAATATGCCGCCACGGAAGTCGCCCAACTCTATGTGCGTGACCTCGTCGGCTCCATCGCGCGTCCGGTCAAGGAACTCAAAGGTTTCCAAAGGGTTACCCTGAATGCTGGAGAGTCGTCAGTTGTTGAGTTTTCGCTCCCAGTCGCCGACCTCGCCTTCTGGAACATCAACAATGAATACGTAGTTGAGCCCGGTGATTTCCAACTCTGGGTAGCCACCGATTCCGCCTCCGGCGAGCCTGTTGGGTTCTCTGTTAGGTAGCGGGTAATTGTTGGTACACGTAAGGTGGTACCAATCTGATTTATTTCATTAAAATTATTCTGTCAAAATAATTTTGGCAGAATAATTTTTGTTATCTTGGGACCGATTTTAGGGGCTTGTTGTTAATTTGTGTGTAATGTGTTGATATCTAATAATTTATTGTGGTTATGAAAAGAATGTTTTTGACACTCCTTCTTGGAGGAATGACGCTTTCTGCGGTCGCTTCCCCAGTCGCTGAGCCTTTTCCGGTCGCTGAGCCTGTCGAAGCGACTGTGGCATCTGGTACAAAAGTCACTTCGGCAAGCTCAGTGACCGACGAGGCACGGTTGCTGAGATTTCCGGCGACGAACGGGACCGATGTGGTGTTCTCTTACGCCGGCGACTTGTTCACGGCACCGCTGACCGGTGGCGAGGCGCGCCGCCTGACATCGCACATCGGCTACGAGATGTTCGCCCACTACTCTCCGGACGGCAAGACGATTGCCTTTACCGGTGAATATGACGGCAACCGCGAGGTTTACATCATCCCGGCGAAGGGTGGCGAGCCTGTGCGTTTGACTTACACGGCCACCAACGGCCGCGACGACCTTGGTGACAGAATGGGACCTAACAACATCGTGATGGGCTGGACCCCTGACGGCAAGAACATCATATTCAGGAACCGTACGGGTGACGGCTTCTCCGGCAAGCTTTGGACAGTCTCGGTGAACGGCGGAATGCCGAAGGAGATTCCGCTACCGGAAGGAGGTTTCTGTTCCTATTCGCCTGACGGAAAGAAACTTGCCTACAATCGGGTGATGAGAGAATTCAGAACCTGGAAATATTACCGTGGCGGAATGGCCGACGAGATCTGGGTCTATGACGGCAAGAAGGTCGAGCAGATCACCGACAACCCGGCGCAGGACATATTCCCGATGTGGGTCGGTGACGAGATTTATTTCGCATCCGACCGTGATATGACGATGAACCTTTTCGTTTACAACACGAAGACAAAGGCCACGACCAAGGTGACATCCTTCGATGACTACGACGTGAAGTTCCCGAGCACGAACGGCAAACTCGTTGTGTTTGAGAAAGGCGGCTATCTCTACAAATTGGACCCGGCCACCAAGGCCACAGAGCAGATCCACATCACACTCGGCTCCGACCTTGTCTATGCCCGTGCCGAAAGGATGAATGTCGGCAAGAAGGGCCGTTCGTCGTTCAGCCTTTCTCCTGATGGTAAGAGAATGGCCGTGACAGCCCGTGGTGAGGTCTTTGATGTGCCTGTCGGAAAGGGGATCACGAGGAACATCACCAAGACCCCCGGCTCGAACGAGCGCAGCGCGGACTGGAGCCCTGACGGCAAGTACATCGCCTTCATCGGTGACGGAACAGGGGAGACTGAGGTTTATCTTTACGATGTCGCTACCGGCGGTGAGCCAGTCCAGATCACCAAGGACAACGACGCCTACATCCGTGACCTTCAATGGAGTCCGGACAGCAAGCACATCCTTTACACGGACAGAAAGAACCGCATCGTCGAGGTCGATCCGTTCGCCAAAACCACGAGGACAGTGCTGCAATGCCCGGAGCAGGAGATCAGGGATGTTGAATATTCTCCTGACAGCAAATGGCTTACCTACAGCCGTCCGGCTCCGAACAAGATGAGCGTGGTCTATGTCTATAACCTCGCTTCCGGCAAGGAATATCCTGTCACCGAGAAATGGTACGATTCCAGCTCACCGACTTTCTCGACCGATGGCAAGTACTTGATATTCACATCTGACCGTGACTTCCGTCCGATTTACAGCTGGATTGAGTGGAATTTCGCCTACACAGACAGAAGCGGAGTCTATATGACGATGCTTGCCGCCGGCACACCTTCTCCATTGCTTCCGACAGACAGTGAGTCTGTCACCGCTTCTGATGAGAAGAAAGAGGATGCCGCTTCTGCGGAGGCCTCAAAGGACAAGAAAGCCTCCAAGGACGCGAAGGCTTCCGACAAGAAATCCGTTGACGTGAAGATTGGCGTGGACGGCCTTGTCGATAGGACGATCAAACTTCCGATCGGAGGCTCACGCTCCTATTTCTGTGACGGGAAGAAACTTTGGTACAGAGAGGGTCGTGGTACTCAGGTCTTAGACTTCGAGACAGGTAAGTCAGAACAGTGCTCCGAAGGAATGGTGATTTATCGTGTCGGTGACAAGAAAGCCCTCTCTACGGCCAAAGGCAAATGGACAGCAGTCAATTTCCCGGCGGCCAAAGTTGCCGGTGGAGAGGAAATTGATGTTGACAACATGTACGCTACCGTTGACTATTCCCAGGAGTGGCCACAGATCTTCGACGAGGTCTGGAGAGCTTTCCGTGACGGCTACTATCTTGAGAATATGCACGGACGCGACTGGAACGCTGTCAAGGAAAAGTATGCAGCCCTTCTGCCGTACGTCAAGACCCGTCTTGACCTCAACTATGTGATCGGAGGTATGATCGGTGAGGTCGCCAGCGGCCACGCCTACGTCAACCCGGGCGACTACCCTAAGCCTGAGCGCATCCCGATGGGGCTTCTCGGCGCCAAGATGAGCAAGGACAAGAGCGGCTATTTCAAGATTGACCACATCTACTCCGGTGCTGTTTACAGAAGCGAACTCCGCTCCCCGTTGACCGAACCAGGAATGAATATCTCCGAGGGCGACTTCATCACAGCAATTGACGGCCAATCTCTTAAGGACATCGACAACATCTACCAACTCCTTGTCGGCAAGGCTGACAAACTCGTTGAGCTGACTGTCAACAAGTCCGCGTCCGATGGTGGCCGCAAGGTCGTTGTCAAACCTATCGCCGATGAATATCCTCTCGAACACTACGAGTGGGTGATGAGGAACATCCGCACTGTTGAGGAGAAATCCGGAGGCAAGGTCGGCTACATCTATATTCCAGATATGGGACCTGAGGGCCTGAACGAGTTCGCCCGCTGGTACTATCCTCAGCTTGACAAGGAGGCTCTCATCATCGACGACCGCGCCAACGGTGGCGGAAACATCTCCCCGATGGTCATCGAGAGGCTTCTCCGCAAGGTTTACAGGATGACGATGTACAGGAACTCCAACCAGAACGGAACCATCCCGGAAGG